>CAMKNB010000078.1 GCA_946414095.1 uncultured Mycoplasmatota bacterium | reverse complement strand
AAAATAAATTAAAAAATAAAATAATAAAAGAATGAAATAAAATAAATAATTAATAAATAATAATAAAAATATTTAAAAATTTTTTTAATATATTTAAAAAGAATATATAATAATTTATCTTTGTTACAATTAATAATATTTTTTTTTAAAAATTTTATTGTTATTATCATAATAAAAAAATTATTTATTTTAAATTATTTTTAATAATTCTTTTTACAAAAAAATATTATAAATTTATTTTATTTTTAAAGACTAACTGAGGAACCTATTCCAGATACATTACTAAATCTACTGTGTTCTATATCAGGTTGATTTTTAGCTCTACACATCAAAAGTATTGCTGTAAATATAGCTAGAACAACTAAACAAGGTATTATTATTGCTATTATTCCTCCAGCTGATAATTTTCCACTACTTTTTTTAGTTCTAATATTATTAAATATTGAACTATTACCTCCAGAAGGAGTATTAGGATCAGCTATAATAGAAAATATAGAATTACCTTTATTAAAACCTGAAAAAAGTTTGGTATCTTTATCATCAAGAGTTATTACATTATTAAGATTTAAATCTATTTGTGAGGACTGAGTATTTCTTATTATTTTAGATGATATATTTTCTACTAATTTTGATATATTACATATTACATTAAATTTATTTTCTGATTTTTCTATCCTACATGGGACACTTTTTTGTTCTCCATTATCATCAAAAGATAAAGTAGAATTGTTTGAAGTTAAGTCAATTTTACTATTAGATCCTTCAATAATGATGGTATTTGTATCTGGTTTTCTTAAATTAGAATCTTCTAAAATAGAAATTTTTCTAGAAAATATATCATTTTTTTGATTTTGTATATCACTCGTCATATCAGGAGAAATTTCAAAGATTTGTGGATCTATATTATTTTCATTTAATTCAATGTTTTTAAATTCTATTCTTGAAACAGGCTCATTTACTTGTTTAGTACAATTGAAAGTATAAATATCTAAATCATTTTTAGATGCTTTTATACAATCAATTTTAACATTGCTTTCTTGTAAATTTCTTAATTTATTTTTATATATATTTACTATTACACTAATAACTTCTACTGGATCATGATAACAAGACACTCTTAAATGAGTTAAAAATTTAATTACATTATTGGAATAATCATAGTTGTCAAATCCTAATAATAAAAAATTTGGTAAAGAATTAGATTTTAAATTAATTCTTCCTTGAAACTTTGTATATTCTTCAGGAATTTTACCTTTAAGATTATTTATAATATAATAAGGTAAAGCATCAGTATCAGTGAATAAAGATTCATTAACTACTTCATATTTGGCCATCATAGAATATCCATCTCCTCCTCTAGCTAGAAATTCACGCATTGCACATTTATATGTTCTATTCAAATCTAAATCAGTACCATTTATTTTGACATTAGAAACTCTTCTAGGTCCAGTAATATTTATAAACATACCTTGTGGGTCAGTCAAAACTGAACTATTAATACCTGTATCAACATCAAAAGTAATTCCTGATACTTGAAGATATCCTCCTACTTCTATTGGTAATTTGAATTGGCTAAATTCCAAAGCATCTAAAATTACTTGGCCTGGTAATTCTTTTACAACAATATTTTCATAAAAAGGTGATACTTCAATTAAATTAGCTTTGGTTAAATTTCCTTTTAGTATATTAGCTCTTACTGCACCTCCATTTGTTAATGTTATTTCTGCATTTCCTGCATCTCTTATTGCATCGCTAAGAAGATTTCCTAATGTACATTCTCTATATCTACATATTCTAGAGAGAGAACTATTGCTAGGCTTTACTATAAAGTCATAATCTGAAGCTCCAACTTTTGCATTCAATTCTCCTTCATATCTACCCCATAAACTATTTATATAATTATTTATTTCCTTATCCACCCATCTATCCTTATTACCACGATTAATTTTTATAGCCGAAGTTTTATTAGTTGGTTCAGGAACTTCTTCTAAAGTTTCTGCAGTTATTGAGCCATCTGCTTTTAAAATTAATTTTCCAATTGATTGTAATTTAGTGCCAGTTTGAGTAATATAAATATTATTTTTATTTTTATCTGTAGAAGTTACATTATAAACTTTATGAGTATGTCCATCTAATATTGCAGTTACATTCCTAAGATTAGAAAGAACTCCATCACTTGTATATTGTTCCTCTTTCATTCCAAAATGAGTTAAAAGAATAACATAATCAACTTTTTTATCATTTCTTACTTCATCAATAAGATTTTGTACTTTATCATAAAGATCCTTAGCATCATTATCTGCCAGAAAATCATATATTGCATTATCTTTTTCATCTCTTAAAGTACATAAATATGTTTTAGAAAAAGTCAAAGGTGTAACTATTCCTATAAAAGCAATTTTTTTATTTCCTGCTTCTATAATTTTATAAGGTTCAAAAATTGCAGATTTATTATTACGAAAACAAAAATTAGCACAAATATAATTACTTGTAATATTTTTTTGTAATGCATCTAATTGTTCTAAACCATAATCAAATTCATGATTTCCTAAAGTAACAACATCAAATCCTACTTTATTCATAAGTTCAATAATTGCACTTCCTTCTGATAATGCACCTAATACTCCACCTTGAATATGGTCACCAACATCAACAGAAATTACATGTTTATATTTTTCTTTTAATTCTTCACGATATAATACAAATCCATCATAACCAACTGTATCATTAAGACCACAATGAACATCATTTACATGAATAATTACAATATCATCTGATTTTTCTTGTAATTTTCTAGGAT
>CAMKNB010000077.1 GCA_946414095.1 uncultured Mycoplasmatota bacterium | reverse complement strand
AATATAAAATACGAATAATAATAATTAACGAGATTAATAATCTAATTTAATAATTAAATATGATTAATTGGAAGCTACTTTAAATCCAAAAAACAACATAGGAGAGGCAGAGAGGTATGAATCAAAAGTAGTATAAAAAGAAATATATAACATTGCACAAAATAAAAGTAGTCGCTCGTTTTTTTTAGACTGATAGTTAGTTGTAATTATCAGTTTTTTATTATATAATAAAAAAAGATATAAGTTGAAGATAAAAAGTAATTTATAAGGGGGGTAAAAGTTTTGGTCAAATGGATTAAATTATTTAATAATCAATATTTAGGATTTTGGGTATTAGGAATAGTATTATTTGCAATACAAGAAATTCCGTATATGATTATGCCTTTCTTAAAACTAAAAAGTAATCCAATTATGAATTTGACAGAAACATCAGCAGTATTAGATACTTTGGAAAAAATATTGGGTTCTCTTTGCATAGCGTTAATAATATTTGTTGTAAATCAAGAAACAGGCTTTTTTGATATAGGTACAGGAATACAAAAAATAGCATTTATATCTATGATTGTAGTGTTATTACTTAATTTCTTAGGATGGATACTATATTTTAAGGGATATCAATCTATTCCTATAATGATGTTCTTTATAGTTTTCTTACCACCACTTTACTATATATTTATTGGTTTATGGAGAAAAAATTGGATATTAGTTGGTACAGGAATTGTATTCCTTTTAGTACATTCTACCCATGTGTATAAAAATTTAACTAGTTAATAAAATAGAACAATAAATTACAGGTATACTGTTAGATGTAAATAATTTTAATTTACATCTAATTTTTTTCGTTATAAAATTATTTACATAAGAATTTAAGTTAGAACAGCAAATTACAGAGGTCTTAGAATCTAACAAATTGACAGTTCGGCTTTTATTTCTATTATTAATTTAGTTTAAGATAGTGAGGGCAAAGACTCTATATAACAAGCCTGATGAAATAATAGTGGGAGTGAAAGACTTAAGTTCAACAAGAAAGAAGGTGAATAATTTTGAAAAGTGTATTGAGTGTCGATGTTGCAAAGAGTAAAAGTATGTTTATGCTTATGAACAGTGATGGAGAAATATTAATTGATTCCATTGAAGTAAAGCATAATTTTGAAGGTTTTGAGAAAATAAGAAAACAGGTAGAAACATTTGATATAAATGATCTAACAGTATTTATGGAATCGACTGGAATATATCATTTACCAGTAGAAAGATATTTTAAAGATAATGGATTTAATACTTTGGTAATTAATAGTTTAACAACTAAAAATAATTATGACACAATAAGAAAAACCAAAACAGATAAAAAGGATTGTTTTAGATTGGCAAAGTTATTTTTTGTAAATGAAGTGGAATACCATGATTTATCGAAAAAAGATTTATATGCTAATTTAAAAGCATTAACGAGACAATATTTTTATTTAACACAAGTAAATGTAAGTTGCAAGAATAGATATAAAAGGCTAATAAATATCTGCTTTCCAGAGTTTGAAGAAATATTTAAAAGTAGTAGAATCTATGAAGAAACAGCTATAAATTTTATAAAGGCATTTCCTCATGCATACATAGTTAAAGAAAAAAGAATAGATGCTTTATATAATAATTTATATAAAACAAATTCGAGACATGATTATTATTACAAAAGATTAGCACAACAAATAAAAGACATTGCAATGAACTCTTATCCAGGAGTAGATAAAGAACATGCTGATGTTAAAAATTTATCAGACATGGCAGGCATATTACAAGAGAATATAAAGGCATTAAACGAGATAAAAGGAAAGATGATTGAAACAGCAAGACAATCACCATATTTTAAAATAATAAATTCATTTTATGGAATAGGAGAAGTGTTAGCGGCAGAATTATTGGGAGAATTAGGAGATATTACTAGATTTGATAACCATAAACAATTAATAGCATTTTGTGGACTAGATCCAACAATAATTCAATCAGGAAAAAGTATAAATGTACATGGAGCAATATCAAAGAGAGGAGATAAATATGTAAGATGGATATTATTTAACATAAGCCAAATGGTAGTCAAACTAGGTCATCAATGCCCTAATCATCCAGTATATAATTATTATTTAAAGAAAAAAGCAGAAGGCAAACACTATTACGAAAGCCTAACTGCTTGTTCAACAAAAATCTTAAGAATGTTATATTCAATGTGCAAAAATAATACAACATTCTTAAATGATTAACTAAATAAAGTTTAACATACTTTAGGCGAAAAAGATACACTTTTTAAAAAATTATATCATTTTCGCTTGTTTGCTGTGCAAAAAAATATTATAATAATTTTGTAAAAAAACACTTGACAAAAATTAGATAGTCAATTTGTTGTTAAGAATGGAGTAATTTGTGATGTATAAATACATATATAAAACACCAAAACAATTTTCAAATATGATAATGAATAGTGATGGAGAATACTTAACTGGTTTATGGTTTGAGAATTCAAAAGATACATTAAAACATAATCTAGCTTGTGAAGAAAAAGAATTACCAATATTTCAAGAAACAAGCAAATGGTTAGATTTATATTTTAGTGGAAATATTCCAGAGTTTATACCTAAATATAAAATAGATAAATTAACACCTTTTAGAAAAGAAGTTATAGATATAATGAACACTATTGATTATGGAAAATTAATAACTTATAATGATATTTCTAAAATTATAGCTAAGAAAAGAAACATAGAAAAAATGTCATCACAAGCAGTTGGTGGAGCGGTAGGTTGGAATCCAATTTGTATAATTATTCCTTGTCATAGAGTCATAGGCACAAATGGTAGTTTG
>CAMKNB010000076.1 GCA_946414095.1 uncultured Mycoplasmatota bacterium | reverse complement strand
ACTATTTTTTTTCATAATTTCCCTCATGTAAATTATAAAATAAAAATAGATATTTGTAAATCAAATATCTATAATTCTCTTTCTCCCTTATTTTTAAATTGTATTACTATTGGAGTACCACTAAAGTCTATATTTTGTCTTATTTTGTTTTCTAAATATCTATAATAAGAAAAATGTACAAGTCCTTTAGAGTTAACTTCTATGTCAAATCTAGGTGGTTTAGTACCAGATTGATGTGCAAAATAAACTTTAAGTTTTTTACCTTTATATGAAGCAGGAGGTGTTTCAATAAATGCATCTCTAATTATATCATTTATAATACTAGTCTTAACTTCTTTAATAGAATTGTTATATGACTCTAATACTTCTGGCATTAGTGTATGTATTCTTTTTTTAGTTTGTGCACTTAAAAATACCACTTTTGCATAATCCATAAATTGAAAATTATGTTTAATACTATTTTTCCATTCTTTCATAGATTCATCTTTTTCATCTATTGTATCCCATTTATTAACAACTATTACAACAGGCTTTCCTGCTTCAAGAGCATACCCTGCAATGTGTTTATCATGTTCAACTATTCCAGTTGTTGCATCAAGTACTAGTAAACATACATCGCTTCTATCAATTGCCTTCATACTTCTTAATAAACTATATTTTTCAACTGCTTCAAATATCTTACCTTTTTTACGTAGTCCAGCAGTATCAATTAAAGTATATTCTTCCTTATTATAGGTAAACTTAGTATCAATAGCATCTCTTGTAGTACCAGCTACATTACTTACAATAACTCTTTCTTCATTTAATAAAGCATTTACTAAACTACTTTTACCTACGTTTGGTCTACCTATTACAGATATTTTAATATTGTCATCTTCTTCTTCATATCCTTTTTCAAGACCATCAGTCATAAGTTTTAATAGTTCATTTACTCCAGTACCATGTTCCGCTGATATAGTTACATAATCATCAAAACCTAATGAATAAAATTCATACATATTATCTTGACCTGATTTATTATCAACTTTATTAATTGCTACAATTACTTTTTTATTTGATTTTTTTAACATGTCGCGTATTAACTCATCATTATTAGTAATTCCATCTTTAGCATCCACAACAAAAACTATGATATCGCTTTCTTCAATACCAATCTCTACTTGCATACGAATCTCTTGATTAAAATCCCCGTCACTTAAATCTATTCCACCCGTATCTATTAAATAAAATGGAATATCATTAAATATAGCACTACTATAAATTCTATCTCTTGTAATACCAGGAGCATCTTCTATAATAGCTACTTTTTTACCAACTATTCTATTAAATAATGTTGATTTACCAGTATTTGGTCTACCAACTAAACAAATTGTTCTTTTTGCCATGGCTTTTCACCTCGCATACATTATACACAAAAAGCATTGTTTTTTCTAGTATTTTTTATTCTTTTGATTAATTTAAATTATTGTAGTATAATACACTCGTGATGTTTATGAAGAAGTTTATTAAAAAAATCGAATTAAAACCTTTACTTATATCAATCGGATTAGTTTTATTTCAATCAGCATTTTTTTTCTTATCTAAACTACTACAATCTAATCCACATTTAATAGGTGGACAAATTGATGATAAAATACCTTTTTGTAATTGGTTTATTATTCCTTATTTTTTGTGGTATTTTATGTTGTTTATTGTTCCTTATTATTACTATAAAAAAGATAAAGATATGTTATATAAATACATACTAAGTTATTGTATTTGTGCCATAATAGCGGCTATTATTTTTACAGTATATCCAACTACAGTAGCAAGACCAACTATTTCAAATAATAATATACTAAATTTTATAACAAATACTATCTATTTTTTTGATACACCTGCAATTAATTGCTTACCTAGTTTGCATTGTGCAGTTAGTATGTTATTTATATTGACTTCATTTACTTCAAAAAAAGTAACAAACAAATTTAGAATTCCTGTTACTTTAATGTCAATATTAGTAATGATAGCTACAATGTTTGTTAAACAACATGTACTAATAGATGTAATTACTGGTGATGTATTAATGTCAATTATATATTTATTTGTAACTTGTAATAAAAAAACTGTAAACAAAGCAAAAAAATTGTTAAATTTATAACAATTTTTTATTTATACATAATCTTTAATGATATAATTAAAGTATAAAAATATTAATTATTTTATCTTTTTAAAATATTATTTATAAGGAGGTTAAAATGAAAAAAGCATTATTAATACTTACAATAATAGCTCTTTCATGTGGCGTTGTTTATTTGTCATACTTGTCTGTTATAGATATGAATGAAATAAGTCACGAAACAGATGTTAAAGGAAAAGATATTTCTAAAGAAGAATATATATATAAAGAAGAACTATTAGAACTTGGATATAATGTAAATGATATTAAAATAATTGAAACTAAAATAAGCAATGTAAATGTTAAAAAATATTTATTAAATGAAAAATATGATAATTTAACTAAATTTGTCTATTCACCTTACTTCAATATTGAAAATATTTCAAGATATGAAAATTATTTTTCTAAAAATAATTATTCAATTGATGATACTGTATTATATGTAGAAATTGGACTTGATAAAGAGTTTTATACAAATGTTAATGAAATTAGTAATTATAATGATACAGATGCATTAGTTAATAAATATAACAAATTACCTAGTGGAATTAAATATGATGACTTAGTTGTCATAGACAAACAATATAGTGACAATGGAAAAAGAAAATTAAGAAAAGTTGCTTATGATCATTTTGTTGAAATGGCAAATGCTGCTAAGAAAGATAATATAAAATTATATGTAGTTTC
>CAMKNB010000075.1 GCA_946414095.1 uncultured Mycoplasmatota bacterium | reverse complement strand
ATGTGAATCATCTTCTTCACCTATTGGTGTTTCTAAAGATACTGGATCTTGACTAATCTTTCTAATTTCAGCAATCTTATCAACAGAAAGTCCCATCTTTTTAGATAATTCTTGATCTGTTGGTTCTCTATTTAGTTCTAGAGTCATTTGTCTTTCAATTCTAGCCATTTTATTGATTGTTTCAACCATATGAACAGGAACTCTTATTGTTCTTGCTTGATCAGCAAGTGCACGAGTTATTGCTTGTCTAATCCACCAAGTAGCATATGTAGAAAATTTATATCCCTTATCATAGTCAAATTTCTCTACTGCTTTCATAAGGCCAATGTTACCTTCTTGAATTAAATCTAAGAATAATAGTCCACGACCTACATATCTCTTAGCAATACTAACAACTAAACGTAAGTTAGATTCAGCTAAAATATTTTTAGCATGTTCATCACCCGCAGCAACACGTCTTGATAATTCTTGTTCTTCTTCTAAAGTAAGAAGGCTTATTTTTCCTATCTCTTTTAAGTACATTCTAACATTATCATTAACTGACATATCTTTACTTTCGTCAGGTACATCATCAACAATAATATCATCTTTAAGATTGATTTCTCCACCGTCTTCATCATCTTCTGCTCTTACATCAATCTTATTTTCAGTTAAAATATTATATAACTTATCAAGTGATTCACTATCTAAATCTAGATCAATGGTTTTTTTAGCTATTTGTTCATAAGTTAAATAACCTTGTTCCTTTCCTATTTTTACTAATTCTTCGATTCTTTCATCAAATGTTTTAATATTGTTTACCATTTTAACACTTCCTTATTCATATTTTGTATTTTATTTGCTATTTCTATTTTTTTATTAATATCTAATGTTTCATTCATTTCTTTTTTTAATTCATTTTTTCTTTTTTCTATTGAGTATTTTTTAATTGTATTTATATAATCATCAAGTTCACCCATAGTATAATTTTCATCATTATGATACTTCATTACTTCTTTTAATGTTTCATTTAGTACTTCATTATCACTAATATAATCAATAAAATCACTATAATTAAAATAACCATAAGTATTTCTAAATTCTATTATTTTATATGCAAGATTTGACATATTTTCATGTACTAGATAACCAAGAGTATTTTCAAAATATAAGATAACATCATCATAATATAACATTAAATATAATATTCTTATTTCACTTATATCATATTTGTTATATCTTTTTATTTTCTTTTCTTCAACTACTCTTTTTTTATTACCAGTAGTTTTAAGTTTACTTTTTATTATTGATTCGTCTATTCCAAATTCATTTGCTATTTCTTTTGTTTTCAGTTCTTTTAATATATCATCATCTATTTCATTAATAGTGGCTATTGCTTCATTAATATATTTGCTTATCTCATCTGAACTTTTCATATTCTTATTTGACTTTAAATAATTTAATTTAAAATCTATAAAAGGTATTCTATTATTATAAGCAATATCAAAAGCATCTTTTCCCTTATGAACAATATATTCATCACTATCTTTATAATCATCAAATACAATTACGCTAACATCTATATTGTTTTTTATTAATTCTTCACCAATACTTAATGTGGCAGTTTTTCCAGCATCGTCTTGATCTAGATTCAATACTACTTTGCATTTATATTTGATTACTTTATCCAAGTGCTCACGAGTAAATGCAGTACCCATTAATGCAACTACATTTTTATATCCAATTGATGACATCCTAATAGTATCCATAAATCCTTCAGTGATAACTATCTCTTTACTCTTTTTAATATTTATTAATGCATTATTAATATTATAAAATGTTCCACTTTTTTTAAATATATTTGTTTCTCTTGAATTAGAATATTTTGACAATTTATTATCATTTAAGTCATCACTCAAATATTTTCTTCCAGAGAAAGCTATTACATTATTATCTTCATCAATAATTGGAAATATAATTCTATTTTGAAAAGTATCATATATCTTTCCATTAATACTCTTACAAATGTCTATATTTATTAAATCATTAACATCATACTTTTTTGAAAGTAAATCCGCTAATTTGTTATTTGTGGAAAGTCCTATATTAAATTCATTAATAATATCTTTATCAATACTTCTATCGCCTAAGTATTTAATAGCTTCACGTCCATCTGTTGATATTAAATTGTTTTTAAAGTATTTAAGTGCTGTATCATTAATCTCATAATATTTTTCAAATGCACTAGTTTTTTTCTTAGGTGATTTAATATTAAGTTTTATTCCAGCTCTATCTGCTAGAATACTTAGCGCTTCTTCAAATGATACTCCATTATATTTTTGAACAAATGTTATTACATTACCACTTTCACCACAAGAAAAGCATTTATATATTTGTTTATCTGGATGAACACTAAATGATGGTGAATGGTCATCATGGAAAGGACAAAGAGCTTTGTTCTTTTCATTTAAGTTAATATAACTACCAATAACATCAACTATATCATTATGAGATTTTATTTCATCAATAATCTCTTTTGAAACAAATGCCATTTTTGCCCTCCTAATAAATATATACGCTGGAAAAAATTAAAACACTTCTTTTTTTAAAATATTTTTTTAAAAACGAGCATATTATACCATAATAACTATTTTATTTCAAATAAAAATGCTAATTACTTAGCATTATTTATTAAGTATTACTTCTATTGGTTTTACTTTATTTATTTTGTTTATTAATATAGATGTTATTATAAATGATACAAAAATATTAAATATTAAAACTATAAATACAACTATTGGTTTAATTACTATTCCATTTAATATGAAATATAAATTATCAAATAAATAATTGTTTAGTATCTTACACTCTATTAACCATACTATCATTCCAAAT
>CAMKNB010000074.1 GCA_946414095.1 uncultured Mycoplasmatota bacterium | reverse complement strand
TTTATCTCCTTTTTTTAATCTTTTAGGTATATTCATAATTATCACTTCCTTTAAATCCAATTTTCTATTTTTGATTTACTAGAGTATACATCTGACCCACGTATAGCAAGAGCATCATCTAGTACATTAGCACCTTTGCATAATCTCTTAACATCACTAACAACACTACCAAGTCCACTTCCTTCATGAGTTGTAATTACTCTAATAGTTTTGCCACTAAAGTCTAAATCCTTAATAGCAGTTTCCAATTCTGGTGCGTAAGTTCCCCAATATATTGGACTCATGATATAAATAACTTCATAGGCTGAAATATCTTCTAAAGTTTTTTTTATAGGTGCATTTCCTATTCTTTCTTTCGCTTCTTTTATACAAGTACTATAGTCTTTAGCATAAGGTACTAAAGGCTCAGCCTTAAACATGTCAGCACCAGTAATGTCTCTTACATATTCAGCAACAACTTCAGTATTTCCTTTATCAATATAACCAACAGAATAATTCTCATCTGCCCTACTAAAATAAATTATTAAACTTTTTTATCTTTCATAATAATCACCTATCTAATTAAATTATATCAAATTATTTTTTTAAAAAAAATAATCTGAATAAACATCAGATTATTTTAAACTAACGGCTTATACCTCCAGTTTGTTCTTGTTCTCCATATTTCTGTTCAATATTACTTGCTACTTTTTCTGCTTCTGCTTGTGCAAGCAACTCATCATCAGTTTTTTTTCTCATATCTATTGAATTTTTTCTCCTAAATACCCATTTTCCTTTGACATAATCAACTTACTCCTATCATATTAAATATATAATTATTGTTTTTTTCAGTCAATAAGACTATTACCTTTTAAAATGTTTATTTGAATAAACAAAAGCAAGTATTATTAATAAAATAAATATAAAAATTGAAAAGAAAAATGTTAATGCACTATCATCTATTGATGATATAAGTGATGTCATTAATGGAGAAATTGAAACCAACATTGTAGTCTTTCCAACATATTTACAATATTTTTTAGTCGTTTTACCATGCAACTTTGGAATATATGGATGTTTACTTTTATAAATATAATAACCATATAAAAATATTAGAATGCCATATATAAACATTATTATTTGAAATCCACCCATATTATCACCTATTTAAGTATAACATAAAAAAAAGCACTTTTGTGCTTATTCCTCTTCAATTTCAACAATTGATTTCATTGAAAATAACTTGCTTAAAATTTCATTTTTACTTATATCTTTTCCATTATAGGAAATAGATAATTTAATTATTTCCATCTTTTTATCTTTAATCACATCTATATCTTTCTTAATAGATTTAATAATGATATTTTTTTTCTTAAAATAATCTTCAATTTCTTCTAATGTTTTAGAAATATCAGATTCGATTGTAATGTTTAATTCAGTAATTTCAAATCTTTCAAATTTACCAGTAATTTCATGATTAACTGATAATATTAGAAAAACTATTAAAGTTGATATTATTGCAGCTTCATAATAACCAATTCCAACAGCTATACCGATACATGTAACTGATAATATTCCAGCTGCTGTAGTAACACCTCTTACATTTATACCATTTCTAATAATTGTACCGGCACCAATAAATCCAATACCTGCAAGTATCTGTGATGGTATACGAGATGCATCAATATCATAATATAATGCCATATGCTGACTAGCCATTACTACTAAGGCGGAACTAGCACCAATAATTGCATGAGTTCCAAATCCAGCTGGCTTATTCATTGATGATCTTTCAATACCAATAATACCAGTCAAAAATGAACTTAATAATAATTTAAGTATTATTTGAAACATATCACTAGCTACAATTTGTGATAATACATCCATTTTTATCCCCTCTTTACTATATTAAGATTATAACACAAACTACTAATTATTATCAATAAACTAAATCAACAATTATTCCAACAATAACACCAACAAAATATATAATAGATAAAATTGCTATATTTTCTTTAATATTTTTGTTTGTTTTAAATAATAATAATATTCCAAGACCACTACCAGTTAATAATCCTGAAAGCAAATTACCTATAGTAATAAATTTAGAAATATATAGTTCTGTAAGTATTACACTACTAGCACAATTTGGTATTAACCCTATTAGACTTGATGCAAAATAAGTAAGAATATTTTTGTGAAGAAGTATTTTCGATAACTCATCTTCACCAATAAAGTAAATTATTAAACTAATTAAAATATTTGCAATTAATATAAATAGTCCAATTTTTAAAGTGTGTTTAAAACTTGATAATAAAATACCATCATGTTCACATTCACAATGTTCTTGTTCACACATATCATGTATTTCAAATCCTGCTTTTTTATTATTACCTTTGTAAATTAAGTCAATAATTAATCCAACAATTATTCCAATAATTATTTTAAACCCTATTAAATTTATTATAGATAAAATACTCATTTTTTCACCAATCATAATTGGTAACATTTCATCACTAGTAGATAAAAAAACTGCTATTAACGTTCCTATAGTAATTACTCTACTAGAAAATAAATTAGATGCCATCGCACTGAAACCACACTGAGGAAGTCCACCTAATAATCCACCTATAATAGGTCCATATTTTTTATTTTTAGCAAGCAACTTTTCATTTTTTTTGCTTAATTTATGTTCTAAATACTCTAGTGCAATAAATGTAACAAATAAATATGGTAGTAGTTTTAAAGTATCAATTAAAGAATCTATCAAAATATCTATCATGTTTCCTCCTATTTACTACAATAATCACAAGTACCATTTATGATAATATGATTATTATTTAATTTAAAATTATGATTTTTAGTGATATGACTGGATAGTTCAGTAATACAATCACAATCCACATGGATCATCTTTCCACACTTATCACA
>CAMKNB010000073.1 GCA_946414095.1 uncultured Mycoplasmatota bacterium | reverse complement strand
TAACAAATAAGCTCCAGTTTTGGAGCTTTTAAAATGCTCGGAAGATTAAGATATTAAGAAGGAACAATTTGTTCCTTTTATATTGATATAAATAGTACTATATGGTACTATTATATTGGTGATTTAAATGGTTATTAAATGTATTAAAGATACAATAAAAAATATTAATATTGTAATAGGTTGTAACATAGGATGTGCATATTGCTATGCAAGAATAAACAATAATAGATTTCACACAATAGATGATTTTAATAATCCTGAATTCTTTGAGAATAAATTAAAAATGTTAGATAATAAAAGACATAAAGCTTATTTCTTAACTGGGCAAAGTGATTTATCTGGTTGGAATAATGATTGGTTAGAGAAAGTATTTGAAAAAATAAACAACAACATAGATACTCAATATTTGTTTTTAACTAAAAGACCTGAAAATATTAAATTAAATAAAACTCCAGATAATGGATGGTTTGGAGTAACGGTTACATCATCTAAAGAGAAACATAGAATAGATGATTTAAGAAATAATATTAAAGCCAAGCATTATCACGTTACTTTTGAGCCAATGTTTGATGATGTAGGAGAACTTGATCTAACTGACATATCATGGGTTGTTATAGGAACAGAAACAGGTAATAGAAAAGGGAAAGTAGATTCTAAAAAAGAATGGGTATTTAACATTTATAATCAATGTAAAAAACAAGGAATACCAGTTTTCATGAAAGAAGATTTGCTAGGTATTATAAATGAAAATGAAATGATTCAAGAGTTCCCAAAGGAGTTTTTAAACAATGAATAATAATGGCGGATATTTAATAAATCAAATTCAAAAAATAAGTTCAAGAAAATTTAATGAATTATTAAAAGAAAAAAACATTGATGAGTTTAACGGATCTCAAGGAGTAATACTATATTCTTTGTGGAATAATAAAGAATTAACTATTAAAGAAATAGGAAAAATAACAGGATTAGCTAAAACCTCTCTTACAAGTATGTTAGACCGAATGGAAGAAAAAGGCTTAATAAGAAGAAAAGATAATAGTGAAGATAAAAGAAGTATAAAGATAATGCTTACTGATAAGGCAAAAGAATTAGAAAAAGATTATAATGATATATCAAATAAAATGAGTAATATTTTTTATAAAAATTTTAGTGATAAAGAAATAAATGAAATTGAAAATTATCTAGAAAGAATAATTTCTAATTTGGAGGAATAATAATGGAAGCAAAAGATTTAAAAAATATAGTTATTAAAGAAACAAAAGTAGATACAGTATTAACAAAATCTAATTTACCAATCGCTGGTTATTCAATTAATCCATATGTTGGTTGCCCATTTGGTTGTAAATATTGTTATGCCACATTTATGAAGAGATTTACTGGTCATCAGGAAGACTGGGGAATGTTTTTAGATGTTAAGATGTGGGATAAAATTAAAAATCCAGAAAAGTATAAAGGAAAAACAATGATTGTTGGATCAGTAACTGATGGTTATAATTATTTTGAATCAAAATATAAAAGAACAAGAGCATTTTTAGAAGAAATGCAAGGAAGTGGTATAAACCTAATAATTACAACAAAATCTAATTTAGTAACTAGAGATATAGATTTAATAAAAACATATCCTAATCCATTAGTTGCTTGGTCAATAAATACATTAGATGAAGATTTTAAAAATGATATGGATATAGCACCATCTATTAAATCAAGAATAGATGCTATGAAAAAAGTTCATGAAGCAGGTATTAGAACAACTTGTTTTATCTCTCCAATCTTTCCAGGAATTACCGATGTCTTTTCTATAATAGAAGAAATAAAAGATTTTTGTGACTATATATGGTTAGAAAATTTGAATCTAAGAGGTACTTTTAAACCTACTATTATTAAATATATTGAAGAGAAACATCCAGATTTAAAAGAATTATATACTAAAATATACGCTAAAAAAGATTTATCATATTGGGAAGAATTAGATAATAAAGTAAAAGAATATTCTAATAAAAATGGTTTTATGTATGTTATAGATGAAGAACCATTTTTAAAGAATCCAACTGGTAAACCTATAATAATTAATTATTTTTATCATGAAAAAATAAGACAATCATCTAGGAATAAATAATCGGAAGATTAAGATATTAGGAACGAAAGTTCCTTTTGTTATGGTATAATATTTGTATAAAAAAGTTATTTTTTATTGGCAATTAATAGCAAAATAAAATGTTAAAATACATTGCTTGTAGCAACGGCATATTTGTAATAAACTGATATTGATGAAAGGAGAAAAAGTAATATGTTAAAAGATAATCTAAAAACATTAAGAAAAAACAAAGGACTTTCACAAGAAGAATTAAGTATTAAGTTAAATGTCGTAAGACAGACAATTTCAAAATGGGAAACAGGATTATCTGTTCCGGATGCTGAAATGCTAGTAAAAATATCAGAGCTTTTCGAAACACCAGTTAGTGAAATTCTTGGTGAAAGTATAGAGAAAAAAGAAATAAATGATTTAAAAGTAATATCTGAGAAATTAGAAGTGATTAATGAGCAATTATCAAATTATCAAAAAGAGAAAAGAAAGAAAAAAATTCAAGCGTTGATAATTATAGATATAAGTATCATTTTGTTATTCATATTGTTAGCAATATTAGACAGCCCTTATCAGACTTGGGATTATAGTATTACCGAATGGGCAATATTAGGAACATTTTATCAAGCATTTGAATGGATATTTATGAGATTAGCACCTATTGCTGTAATAATATTATCAACAATAATATTAATTAAAAGAAATAAATGATAAATTACAATTTATCAAACTAATCGGAATATTAAGATATTAGGAATTGAGAAATCAGTTCCTTTTTTAGTAATATTCCGATGAATTACTTTATTGTTCACACTTCTATAAAAAAGTCAACAATTTTGATGAAAAAGTATTCGTAAATTGACAATTTAATGATAT
>CAMKNB010000072.1 GCA_946414095.1 uncultured Mycoplasmatota bacterium | reverse complement strand
AAAAAAAAAGAAAACCATGAAATAACAGATTAAGAGTATATTGAGTGGAAATTAAACTATAAATTAATAATCATTTGAAGTAATCAAAATATAAATAATAGTATTAATTTTATGTTATAATAGTTTAGCGATGGGGAGTGTATAAAATGAAATGTATAGAAGAAAATTTTAACGATGCATATGTTCAAGACCTTTCTGATGATGAAATTAGACATTTAATTACTTTTTTAAAAGAACAAGTTAGTATAGAATCTGTAGAATGCATTTGTTTAAAACCTGAATATAGAGAAATAGATAGAAGATATTATGATGATAGCTATTGTTCAGTTGATATAAAGATTATAGTGCATAAAGAACCTAGTGATTTAAAAAGAATTGAAAGAAGTATATGTGAGGCAAGACGTTGTTTACCTTTTATAAGTTATATTCCAACGAATGAGTTTAGATTTGAAATTACTGATATTAATAGTTTTAATTCTGATTCTATAATTATTAAATCATGGAATGAAAGAGATTTGGCAAGTAGTTATATTTTATTTGATAGAAACGGAATTTTTGAAAAATTGCAAGATGAATTAAGAGAAAACAAAAAATCATGGGCTGGATTATCAAGAATTGGCAACATAGATAAATTGAACATAGAACCATCTAAAAAGAAAGTATTATCAATTAATAATTAATTGGAGAAATAAAATGAATATTAATAAAAAATTGCAAGAATATATTGAAAAAAATATATATCCAGAATATGATAAAAATGAAAAGGGACATAGCATAGATCATATTAAATATGTTATTAAAAGAAGTTTTGAATTAGTAAATGAAAATGGTTTAGATGTTAATTTAGATATGGTTTATACCATTGCAGCATATCATGATATAGGGCATCATATTGATTCTAAAACACATGAAATTGTTTCTGCTGATATTATGATTAAAGATAATAATTTAAAGCAATTCTTTACTGATGAAGAAAGACAAACAATTAAAGAAGCTATTGAAGATCATAGAGCATCTGCAAAAGAAGAACCAAGAAGTATATATGGAAGAATAGTATCTTCTGCCGATAGGAATAATACAGTAGAAGATTGTTTAAGAAGAACATATACATATGGAAAGAAATTGAATCCAGATGCCACTGATGAAGAATTGTTCTTAAGAGCTTATGATGTATTAGTAAATAAATTTGGTGAAGGTGGATATGCAAAATTTTATTTTAAAGATAAACAGTATGAAGAATTTTTAAAAGAATTAAGAGAATTATTAAGTGATAAAGATAATTACATAGAAACTCAAAGAAAATATATAGAACAATTAAAACAAAAAGGAGAAATATAAAATATCGTAATAATAAAAATTAAAGAAAGCGATGATTACAAAGATAAGATTATAGAATTATATAACGACATATTTAGTGAGAAATATAATTATTACAGATATCCATTTATGGATGCTATTTCTATGTTGGGAATGGATGTTAACATAAATAATAATTAAGTCATTTTAGTCTCTATGGAGTGGTAAGTCGCTCCAAACCGATTTCCTTTGGTTTATGGCTCACAAGCTGCAATCAACAATAAGTAATAATTAAGACTAGATAAATCTAGTCTTTTTTATGTTATAATATATTTAGATATTTATCAGGGGATGATAGTATGCTTAAAGAAGTAAAAATAGAATTAACTAATAAATGTTCTAGAAATTGTAAACATTGTTCAAGTAATGCTACTAGTAGTATTGGTAATTTAAAAGTTTTAGATTTTGAAGATGTATCAAGAGTAATTAAAGAAGCAAAGTTAATGGGTGCTGAAACTATAGTTTTTACTGGTGGGGAACCTTTAATGTATTATAGACTTCCAGAATTAGTTGAATTAACTTCAAAATTAGGATTAAAATCAATTATTTATACTTTTGCATATAGAACTGAAGAAACTTTAAATAAATATAGACAATTAATTGATTTAGGATTAAATAAAATAGTTTATTCACTTGCCGATTCATTATCTGATGAAGAGGATATATCAGTTTATGGTAAGGTTGAATTCTTTGATAAAGTATTTGAAAACAATAATGCAAGATTAGGGTTTCATTATACTGTTTCAAAAGATTCATTCTCTAGATTAGAACCAGTAGTAACTAAAACTATAGAAATATTTAAAAAAAGAAATTATTTTGATAGAGTTAGCTTATTAAGATTTGTTCCACATGGTAAAGGAACTGCTGATATGGATTTGTCAAAAGACGAACTATTAGCAATTAAAAATCTTTATTTAGACTCAAATGATAAAGATAAAATTAGATTGGGAACTCCATGGAATATACTTGGTATTGAAAACACCCCTTGTATAATAGCTGATGAGATAATGATTATTGGTTTTGATGGAATAGCTTATCCTTGTGATTCAATTAAATATTTTACTAAACTAGGTGTTAGTGGAAATATAAAAGAAAATTCATTAATGGAAATGTACAATTCAGAGTATTTTACTAATATTAGAAAGTTTAATACTGATAATTCTTGTTCTAATTGTGAACAATACTCTATATGTAAAAGTGGTTGCATAGGACAAAAAATAATTGCTAATTACACAGAAAGTGATGATAAGGTATTAACTTTAAAAAGATGTATTAACTCAAGAGATCCAAAATGTATGAGGTGAGTGATGAAAAAGAGACAAGAAGTATATGATTTATATTGGTATTTTGCATGTGAAAGACAAAATATATTTTGGAAAAAAATAAATGGAGAATCTTCTCCGTGGACAGAAGATAAAATTTTACAAGAGTATAAGTTTTGTAATAGTTATAGAGTTAATGATAGAGTTAGTCAATATTTATTAAAAAATGTTATTTATAATGGTAAAAAGTACTCTGATGAAGATACGTTATTTAGAATACTATTATTTAAATTATTTAATAAAGAATCTACTTGGGAATTATTATTAGATAATTTTGAAGATATTACATTAAAATCATTTAATATAAAAGAGTATTCAAAAGTATTAGAAAATGCTATATCAAATGGTATTAAAATATATAATGATGCTTATATAAGCTGTGCTAATAAAGCATTTGGATATGACAGAAAGCATGATAATCATTTAGCCTTAC
>CAMKNB010000071.1 GCA_946414095.1 uncultured Mycoplasmatota bacterium | reverse complement strand
TTAATATGGCGGAGACAGAGAGATTTGAACTCTCGCGCCAGTTTCCCGACCTACACCCTTAGCAGGGGCGCCTCTTCAGCCTCTTGAGTATGTCTCCAAGTGCACATATAAATAATACATTAAAAACTTTAATAAGTCAAGAAAAAAACTTGTATTATTTGTCGAGATTTGGTATTATGTATATATAAGATGATACAAGGGAGTGTATAGCAATGAATGAAGATACATTATATCAAACAACTGCAATCATTGATATTGATGAACAATTAAAGAAACAAGAAGAGTTATTAAATACAATAAAAATGGAACCAATCTTAGAAACTACTGAGATAGAAGAAGAAGAAATGGTTGTAAAAAAGAAAAAAAGAATTAAAGTTACAGATTATTTTTTATTATCACTGATTGTAATATTGAGTGTTGTATTTTTAATGGTAATTTTAAAAGTAAGATAAGCAAGACATTAAATGTCTTGTTTTAATTTATAAAATATTATATAATCTATTATAGTTAAAAAGAGGTGCAATATGACATATAAAGATTTAGCAGAGTTAATATTTCCAAATATTACAAAAACAGTAGAGGATTATGAAAAGATGTATCCAAGTAGAAATGGAAGAGTAGTTACAAGAGTAGCCCCATCTCCAACTGGATTTATGCATATAGGTACTATGTATCAAACGTTAGTAGATTATATAATAGCTAAGAATAATGATGGTATATTTATGCTTAGAATTGAAGATACTGATCAAAAAAGAGAAGTTAAAGAAGCTGTAGATTTAATTTATGAAGCACTTGAAGATTATAATATAATTCCAGATGAATATGAAAAAAATGGTAAAATGATTGGTAATTATGGACCATATGTTCAAAGTGAAAGAAAAGAAATATATCATGCATTTATTAAACATTTAATTAGTATTGGTAGAGCATATCCATGCTTTTGTACTAAGGAAGAATTAGATGAATTAAGAGTGATGCAAGATCATAAAAAACAAAGAACAGGTTATTATGGTAAATATGCTAAATGTAGAAATTTATCTGTTGATGAAATGATTAATAATATTAAAGAAGGAAAACCATATGTTATAAGATTTAAATCTATGGGAGATTTTGAACGTAAATTTAAATTTCATGATGAAGTTAAAGGTGATTTAGAACTTTCTGAAAATGATGAAGATTTTGTTATTATGAAAAGTGACAATTTACTTCCAACATATCATTTTGCTCATCTTGTTGATGATAGATTAATGAGAACAACTCATATAATAAGAGGAGAAGAATGGTTAAGTAGCGCTCCTAAACATGTAGAGTTATTTAATGCGTTTGGATTTGAACTTCCTAAATATGTTCATACACCATTAATTGTAAAAAAAGATGGAAATAGTATTAGAAAATTAAGTAAGAGAAAAGATCCAGAAGCAACTATGAGTTATTATGATAATTTAGGTTATCCAAGAGAAGCAATAATAGAATCATTAATGACAATAATTAACTCTAATTATGAAGAATGGCATACAGCTAATCCAGATAAAGTTTATACTGATTTTATTTATAGTGCAGATAAAATGTCATCAAGTGGTGGAGCATTCTATGATTTAGAAAAGTTAGGTAATTTATCTAAAGAAATAATATCTAAAAAGAAAGCAACTGAAGTTTGTGAAGAATCATATAATTGGGCAGTTAAACATAGTAAATCATTAAAAGAGTTAATAGATAGAGATAAAGACTATTATACAAGAATATTAAATATAGAACGTGAACAAGAAAAACCACGTAAAGATATAGTTTATTATAGTATGATAGAAGATTTAATATGGTATATGTATGATGATAAGTTTGAATCAAAAGATAAAGAATATGAATGGAAAAACATTACTGATATTAATGAAATTAAAAATATATTAAATATTTATTTTGACGAATATTATAATCCAGAAGATGATAAAGATACATGGTTTAATAAAGTAAAAGAATTATGTGATAGATTAGGTTATGCATCTAATATTAAAGATTATAAAAAGAATCCTGAAAATTATAAAGGAAATGTAGCAGATATAAGTACTGTTATAAGAGTAGCTATTACATCTAAATCTAATACACCTGATTTATATGAAATAATGAAACTTTTAGGAATAGAAAGAATTAAATCAAGAATAAGTATGTTATAAGAAGACTTTTTATAAGTCTTTTTTATGTGTAAAAGGAGGTAAAATGTTAGAAAAAAGTGTATTTGATAATAAAACTATTAAGAGTACAGTAGAAGAAATATATGGTATTAAAGTTACACATATTAGAAAGATAAAAGTAGGAAGTGCTAACTTGTATTCTCTTAATAATGATGAATATGTATTAAAAGAATTTCAATCTAAAATAAAAAAAGAAGATATTATAAAAGAAATAAGGGTAATTAATCATTTAAGGAAAGACAATATTCCAGTTCCAGAATATATTAAAACGAAAGATAAAAAATATTTATTTGTTTATAAAGATAGAGTAGTAATCATGCAAAAATATATTAAAGGTGAAACATTAAAATTAAATGCTGGAACTAATGAACAAATACAAGAAAGTGCAAAATATTTAGGAAAAATAGTTTTATCATTAAAAACACTAAGATACAAATTACCAGATAGAAATATATGTAATTGGTATGATATAGATTCAAGTGTGCTAAAAAAAGAAAAATTAAGTTATAAAGTAAAAGGAAAATATAAGGATAAAGTAATAAATGATTTAAATGAAAAAATGTATTTTCTAAACTATATAAAAGATAAAATAAATATAGAAGAAATGATTAAAAAAATAACTTATATGAAAACACATGGAGATTATAATGTACTACAATTTATTTATAAAGATGAAAAAATAAGTTCTATTATAGATTTTGCTACTTCTTGTAAAATGCCAATTATTTGGGAAGTAATAAGATCATATAGTTATATAGATCCTAAATGTAAAAATGGAAATATTGATATAGATAATCTAATATTATACGTAAAAGAATTTACCAAATATATTAAACTAAATAAGTATGATTTAAAATATATGCCATATTTTTACTTAATACAATTATTATGTAGCGATTATGGATATAAGCAATATATTGAAGATGATACTAAACTAAATTTATTAAAATTTGGGATGTATAGAACCAAAATATGCAAGAAACTATTAGACAAAGCACACTTAATTTCAGAAAGACTTCAAAATGAAATAGAGTGTTAAACTTGACAAATGTGCAAAAATATATTATAGTTATTTTGCATTAGGGGTATGGTTTAACGGTAGAATAGCGGTCTCCAAAACCGTTTGTGTGGGTTCGATTCCTACTACCCCTGCCAT
>CAMKNB010000070.1 GCA_946414095.1 uncultured Mycoplasmatota bacterium | reverse complement strand
TTTTATAATTGTTATAATATTACAGGTAGTATTCCTAATATACCTGCTAATGTAACTGATATGTATCAAACATTTTATAATTGTTATAATATTACCGGAAGAAATATATATATATATAGTAATAATGTAAAAAATTGTAGAAATTGTTTTTATAATCGTAATAATTCATATTCATTAAATGTATATGTACATGCTGGTACTACTACATATACTACTTTTAATACATATCTTGGTGGCACGGATAATGCTACTTTAAATGTATATTTAAAGACATTTTAAATTAAGGAAGGTGTAATGAATGGACGAAAATATAGAAAATGCAATTAATCCCGAAACTTCAATAAATGAAGATAATCAAAATATTATCTTTAAATGTGAATTTGAAGAAGAACCAGTTAATCAATATAAATATGCTGAAATATATTATGGAAGAATTATATCAATTCATAATCACTTTATGCCTTTAGATAAATTTAAACGTTTATTTAGAACAGATAGAGAAGAAGATTTTATTGATATTCTTCCAGCAGAATTAGCTTCTGGATTTGAAGCTCATGTTGGTGATTATATTTTTTATGATGATAGTGGCACTTTAAAAATAAGAAGACCAGTATATCCAGATACTGTTGATGGTGCTAAACTTCAAAAACTTGATGAATTAAAAAGTAATAGGGATAGTGAAGAAATTAATATTATAACAGTTAATGGATATGATTTTGATTATGATGATAAAGCTAGAGAACGTATTAATGCTGCTATAATTGCTTTAGATGTATTAGATGCAACTTCAGGTACAGTTAATACTATTGAATGGACATTAGCTGATAATTCATCTGTTGAAGTAAATGCTAATTTCTTAAGATTAGTGGTAGCTAAAATTGCAGAAAGAAGTTCAGAGTTACATGTCAAATATAGAAATTTAAAAAATCAAATTATTGATATAGAAAATAATACTGAATTATCTGATGCTGAAAAAATAACTCAAATAAATAATATAAATTGGTAACTAATAAATATTATTGCATACTCATATGAGTATGCAATAATTCTTTATAAAATTTTATATTTTTTATATTCAGATTTAAATAATTTATGTCTTAACCAATCATCTATCAATATACATGGTAGAGATAACCAAAACCAAAATACAGTATATAATAAACATATTTGTCCATATAAATTATATGGTTGATCTATATAACTCCATATTTGTAATTTTAATTTTATATTTAAAATATATCCAAATATTAATTCTAATATAGTTATTATTATACATGATAAAAACATTTGACTTATAACACTCATTTCCCATTCAAATATATTTTCATTTAATAATCCTATTAATATAAAACATAGTCCTCCTAATATTATCATAGTATAATGACTATATCCTCTGTATAATAATTCTACTAAATAGTATAATAATCCACCAATTATAAATATAATTAAGTTTCTTATAATACTTAATTTTATATCATTAAATGTTAACACCTATATAAACCCCTTTCATTATTTATTTTAATTTATAGTTTAAATAAAAGGAGGATTTTTGTATGTTAAAATGGCTTGCTAATTTATTTGGGTTTTATACTAAAAGCGAATACAATGAATTAGCTGATAAATATATTAAATTACAAAAAGAAAATATTGATTTATTTACTAATTTAAATGAACAGAAAAATATGTATAATGCTCTTCTTAAAGAATTAGATGAACTAAAAGAAAAAATATCAGAACTTGAAAAAGATAAATTATCTGTTACTTTAATATCTGATAACGAAATAGATACAATAATTAAATAAATTATTTTTAAAAGAAAGAGCTGATTGCGTATGAAAAAACAACCTAAAGAAAATTATTCGTTATGTATAGATGGTCAAATTCTTGATAAAAATTATAATAAACTAGATCAAGATCAAATTATTTACTATCAGTCTATAATGGATAATATGGTTGTATGTGTTAATTCTTGTGCTGGTACAGGTAAAACTTTTATAGCAATATTATCAGCTTTAGAATTATTTAGACAAGGTAAATTTAATCATATCTATTATATAAGAATACCTGATGATAGATCATTAAGATTAGGATTTTTACCTGGAGATGAAATTGAAAAACAATCTATATATTTTAGACCTTTTTATGATGCATGTAATAAACTTGGTATAATGAGCGAATCTATTGATGATGCTATAGAAGATCAATCTATTATTTTATCTACTGATATAAGTCTTAGAGGAGCTAATATAGAAAAATCATTTGTAATTATAGATGAATCTCAAAATGGAAGTTTACAAGATTTAAAATTAATTCTTACTAGAATAGCAGATAATTGTAAAGTTGTAATGATAGGACATTCTAATCAAGTAGATAATTTTAAGAAATCAAATGATCATGCATTTGAAAAGTATATAGATCATTTATGTCAAAAACCTTGGGCTAAAGAATGTAAACTAGTTAAAAATTATAGAGGACAACTTAGTTCTTGGGCAGATAAGCTAGAAATATAATATAAATAGATGGATACTGAATATTCAGTATCCATCTAAAACATCGTAATAAGATATAATTATTAATATATGGAGGTAAATTATGGCTAATAACTGGTTGTCATTACAGATGACTATGACAAAAAATAATAGTACTCAAGTTGTACATTATGAAACTGATACTGCGAATATAGTAGATTTTGAACAAGCTTCTAATAATTTAATTACTACAGCATTAGCTGCATTTGCTAATAATACTACATTAAGAGGAACTACTAGTATAAATAGTTTAAAAACATCTAATCCTATAAATATTTCTAATGATGGCGGAATTTATATAAGAGACAATGAAGATTATGATAAAATAAATGGTCATATATATACTGAAGATGATTATTTACTTAAAATAGTTGCCGGAAGTGCAGCATCTGGTAGTACTGGAGACCAAGGCACTGGTGCTGGTTTAATATTATCAAAAATACCTAATGATGGTGATGGTTCATTTAATTTATTTGCAGCTAAAAATAATTCTACTAGAATTTCATTAATTGGTGATGCACAAACAGGTAAATTAACTTGGAATGGTAAAGAATTAGTAGATAAATCAATGTTAGAAAATAATGATTTTAAAAAGATGATTTTAAATTTAATATATCCAGTAGGTTCAGTAATATACACAGCTACTTCTTCATTACCTGGTAATATTGGAAGTCTCGGTGGTACATGGACTCAAATTGCCCAAGGTAGAGTTATTATTGGTGTAGGCAGTGGTACGGATTCAAATAATACATCTAAATCTTTTACTGTTGGAAATAATGCAGGTGAATATTCTCATAAATTAGTTACAAATGAACTTGCTAGTCATGGTCA
>CAMKNB010000069.1 GCA_946414095.1 uncultured Mycoplasmatota bacterium | reverse complement strand
TTTAATTTAATTCTTTTAGCTAAAGTAGAAACTGATGTTGAAAAATGTATAAAAATGACATATTATGACGTAAATATCGGATATAACGATTATACATTTTAATATTGATAGGAGGTAAGATGTTATGGGTAAATTACCAACAGGGAAATATTATAAGAAACATTTACTTTCTAGAGATGATAATCGTGTTAATTTACGTATAAGACCTCAAACTGAAGTTGTTCAGATTGTAGATTTTCCGGAAGGTGTGTATAAAGTAATAAGACCAATTTTAATGTTTTATGGTGATAAAATTTCATTGTTAGTTAATGATAATAAATATCAAAATTCTCAACAAATGAAAGATATTACTAATTTAATATTAAAAGATTTTGCTTACACTAAGTCAGAAATAAATACTATATTTGATAATATTAATAATTATGCTAGAAATGAAAATGATAAAAAAAATAATGAAATAAATGATTTAGAAACAGAAATAAATAATCTAGAAGAAGATTATAAAAAAATTATAGATGAAAATGATTTTGTTAATGTATCTCCTAAAATAAATTTATATCAAGAAGATAGTGTAAATGTAATTTCTAAATTTAAAATAAATTATATTGTAGGAAATGCTAATAAGAAAAAAAGGACTCCAGTTATTACTTCAGATAATACAGGAAAACAAGTTATGTATTATTTAGGTAATGATGGTAGCTATGATAGAGATGAAATTGATAATTTAAGAAAAGCATATAGATTAAATAACGAAACTTCTTGGATATATAATAATGAAGATGTAATCCCATATTGTTTTAAAAATAAAAATTATAAAATTAAAGCAATATGGGGGTGTGATAATGAATATTTAATTGTAGGATTACTAGATAATACGTATTGGTTAATTCATACAGATTTTTCATTTGATGAAAATGATTGGAAACAAGCAGATAACATAACTGATATGGTTACTAATACTAATAATGATTTATTAATACATATTAAATATATAAAAGATTATGATACTCTTATAGTATTTACAGGTCTTCCTAAATATTTTATATACGATAAATGGTTTAGAGTAAGAGTTTATAAATATTCTACACATGAATTATTAAGAAGTGATGATCTTTTAGGTGGTGGCTACTTCATGAAATTATCAGATAACTATTCTTTTAGTAATAGAAGATTGGTTACTTGTGGATTAGATCTTACACCTGAAGAAATTTCAGAATTTGGTAGGTATGCTGCTTCTTCTGGTTCATACGAGGATGCTCATAGTGCTAATATATTATTATATGAACAACAAGAATGTTTAGTTATAATATCAGAACACACTAATTGTAATGTGTTCAGTGCTAAAAAAAATAATGATGATACATATACATTTGGAAGTAAAGCATACCATGATGCTGGAGTAACTCCTTATGTTTATTATTTTCCTATAGAAGTAACTAAAGGAAATAATGAAACTTTATCTAATGGAGAATACAAATATAAAATAACAGAAAAAATAGGTAAAGGTGATATTATTATACCTAATAGTGGAGATTATAAAAATAATTTAGTTAGAATAGTAGGAAATAATATAACTAATTGTACATCGGCTATAAATAATTCATCTTATGATACATTAAATAGTACTAGTTTTAGATCTAGTGGAGCTTATACTTCTGATTCATGGTTTAGATATACTGAACATAAATTTTTAAATGTAATACTTGAGGATACTAGATATAATGGTTTAAAGATAAATTATTTTTCAGGACAAATGTATACTCCAGATGCTGCATTATGGGGTAAAAATATTTTACTAGGGATAAATATGTGGGATAAAATATTTATTTCTTGTAGAAATTCTAAAGGGTTACATTTGGTATGGGTAAATAAATGGAGATTTGTTTATGGACATGAAAATGATTTAATTATTGAACCTAATCCTGGATGTTATGTTGAAATAGATTATAAAACTTTTACAAATGTATTAAATACATCAACTCCAGGAACTAATATGACATTTGTTACAAATAATCATAAAATATATAATAATGGTGTATTTACATTTCCTCATGGTATAATTAGTGTGAAAAATAATGATAATTCTCCATCTTATTATAGTTCAGAATATTGTAACGGAAAAATATATGTAAGAAAATTTGAAAAAAATGAAGAGTATGATGAAAATAATAGACCTAAAAATTTTTATATAACAACAAATCCAGTAGGTGAACCTTTTGAGATATCTATACCTAAATCAGCATTTAATACTGGTAATGATGAAAAAACTTTTATTTATGAAGGATTTGTAATATATAATCCATTAGCAAATATGTATTTTATGTTTGGTACATTAGATGAGGGGGATATTTTAGAAAATCCTAATATAGGATTAACTCATATTATAGGAATTAAACAGGATAAAACAATTATTTCTTATGGAGAACCTAAAGATAAAAAATGGACTAATTCTAATTTAAATAGAAAAATAAATAGTTATAATACTACATATTATACACCTTTTATACCAACAGGATGTAATATTATAGATAAATATAATATGGAAGTATTTTTTAGAGAAACTCATAATGGTGGCAGAAGTTCTTCTAGAATTTTATATACATTTACTGATGATACATATACAGATTTTAATTTAACCAGTTGCAATGATAATCCATCTGGTATATTTTGGGCATCTGTTGGTAATTGTTTAGGTACTTTAGTTGATCATATTACTATGTATGCAGGACCATTATTAGGATTTTCTGGACAAGGAAATATTAAATATGGAAGCAATTATAATGATACATACAAAGCTAATATAAGAACTCAATTACCAATATTAGGAACTAATGAAAATGAATCATCATATGATAGTATAAATAGTGCTATATCTGCTAGTTCTAATAATAATAATGTGTATACTATGTTTATGCAATCTGCAACAGGATTAAATTGTAGCATTTCTCCAGGTCATTATCTTTTAGGAGGATATTGGTCTGAATTACTTGAACCTATAGAAGTAGAACTTTATCCTAATTTAAATTCAAATACACCTGGTTCTGTAGAAGGATATAATGATGGTAATTATATATATTTAGAAAGAGATCCTAATGATAGACATAATTTAATACCTTCTTGCACTAATCAAAAGATTATATATGAAAGTAACCCTGTATTTAATAAAATTCTTTTAGCTAAAATAGAAACCGATGAAGAAAAACCTATAAATACTATGATATATTATAGAAATAATATTGGTTATAATAAATATACTTTTTAATAATATTATCCTAGGGACTTAATATACAAGTCCCTAGGATATCTTATATAAAAATTTTATGTTAAACACTTATATAAATTTAAGATTTTTAATATAGGAGGATATTGTATGCCATTAGTAAAATCTGTTTTACATGTTAATAGTTCTACTGGACAAAAAGTAGATATACATCCACAGACAGAAATAGCTCAAATAGT
>CAMKNB010000068.1 GCA_946414095.1 uncultured Mycoplasmatota bacterium | reverse complement strand
CTTCCTTGTTGTAATACCATAGAATCTAAAAGTATATCTTCATATCTTTCAGTACCATCGGTGTCGTAAGTTTTTTCAATCCAAGTATCATCATCAATATCCTGGTTATTCATTTCTACCCAGTTATATTGTTTTCGATATTCATGGAACAATTTAAATCTAGTAGATTTACTTATTATTGAGTAATAAGGTGGAATACAGCTGGTTATACCTAAAGATAAAGGAATACCACTAAATCCTTCTTTTAATTTCCCTTGTTTAGCTGTGAATTCAATATAAATTAATTTGTTTTTAGGGATAGGTTTATTAATAAATATATTAGACCCACTTATATAATATTTCTCATTAAGATCTATAGTAGGTCTCATTTTATATTTATATTTATCTTCTATATCTACTTTATTTAAACTATCGGTTTCTAATGCCATAGTATCTACATTTATATCTACATTATTAATGATTCCTTTAGCTGGCAAATATAAAGGATTTCCATCCGAATCTTTTCTAGGTTCAAATCCTATATCGCAATTTATATATTCATATAATGGATTCATTCCGTTATATTTATCATAATCATATTCCCATGTATCAAATTCACTATCATTATCATCATCAATTCCATTAATAGTATTACCATATGCTTCATATACACCATATAAAGAATGGTATCCTTCAGGAACATCATCTGGATGAAAATAAACAGTACCATTGATTTGCTTAGATTTTTCTAAATCTTCATCATCAGATAAATAATTATAATCTAATAAAATTCTTTTATAATATATTGGAGAATAAATGCAAAAATAATATCTTAAATGATCTAAAGTAAACCCATTTATTTTATTGGTATCCATTTCATAAAATGGTTTACCATTTACAAATATAGTAACTATATTTGTATTAAAATTTACACCTATACCAACCCTATCTTTTGCACCAGCTTTTCTACATAATATTTTATCAGGAACAGTATTATGAATATTATCTGGGTTTAATTTAGTTTTATATCTGATATCATAATCTTTGCCATCTTCAAAAAATAATGATCCAATAATATAATCATTATTAAATACACCATTAGATACTTCTTTAGAAATACCTACATATAATGGTATATGATGATAATCCCTAATAGGATAATAATCTTCAACTATAATTTCATAATAAATATTTAAAAATTCACCATTAACTTCAATCTTAGGTAATGGTTTATTACAAATTAAGAAAAACGGATCATCATATTTAAATTTAGAACCATCTATATTTAATATTTCTGGAGTATGAAGTGATTCATGATTATATGATATCATGTATATAGTTTTCAAAGTTAAGTCACCTCTCTTTATATTATAATAATGTAAAGACAAGTTGAAAATCACGGGAGAGGATATCTCTCCCGTGATTTATTAATCACCAGATACGCCTCTTTTACGCCAATTAATAATATACCAAATAGTTTTTCCTCTAAGAGTTTGTCCTCCAGATCTCCATTCATCATCTTCATGAAGAACTGCAAGATCCCATCTTGTATCTCCATCTGAAGGTTGAGGATATGACCATACTGCATATGGTTCATGAATCCATTCACCATCTTCATTATTAGCAGCTTCACCATGAGTCATTACATTATTGATAAAAATATTTCCATTTTCATCAGCAATATCTAATGCTTCACATAAAGTTGCAGTCAATTGAGCCATAGCTTCAATTTGTTCATCTGTAGGTGGACAATCACCCAAGTCTACTCTACCACTTGCAGTACAATATGCATTTCTGGCAGCACATAATGTAATTGAAATAGAACCAGTATTTCTTTTCCATGTACCAGAAACTATCTGATTCAAAGGTGCAGTTTGATGGATCTTTCCATCACCTGTAATATTAAAATGATAATGATCATAAGTGGTATAATAACCACCAGCAGTCCAATGTAAATAAATTTTTAATTCTCGTCCTACTGCTCTAGCAGCATTCCATAAATCATAATATGATTCTTGGGCTAATTGTTTAACCTCATCTAAATCAACCACTCTATCCATAGTTAGCTCTCCATTAAACTAAATTACCATTATTATCTAAAGTATGCCATTCAATTTTAAATTCATTTCTCATTTCTTCTTTTAAAGAAGAATTAGCATCATCAAATATTAATACATTATTATCATTAACTAATCTATATTCTTTATCTTCTGATTTCACGTAAACTACCATTCCTTCTTTTTTTCTTTCATCAGGAATAGCAATTAAATCTTCTAAAGTATTTACACTTCGATATCCACCTTGACCGTATTCTTCTAAATGAGTAGGATACGTATCTAAACTAGAATTTGGAACAATAGATGAATTTATTTTAATACCTTTATTTTCCATAGTATATTACGACGCCTCCTTTATTTTAGGTCTAATTATAATGATGTAAAAAATAAAGAGACTATAAAAGACTATATATAGAATCTTTTAATGTTTTATATGAAGTAAAAGTTTGTGATAATGAATATTCTTTATCCTTAGTAGTAAATTCTAATATTTTTGAATTTTTATTATAACACTTATAACTAACAGGGTTTTGTTTAACAAATAAAATATTAGGATATTCAAAAAATACGTCTGTGGCTTTATTATTTATAAGATATTGATTTATAGACATAACTATATTATCAAGGGTTAATTCATTTTCATGTTTAAGAACATATTTTATCCAAATATCTTCTTGATTATCGTTTACTACGTTGATATAAAAACATCTCATAATTACTAACCTTCTTCATATAAATAATTTAAAGAGGTGTAATATTTACACCTCTTTATATAAATATTATAAACCAGGCATAACACTTAACATTTGCATACAATAGTACATATGAGCTTTAGCTGCTGCATCTTCAGAATCATCTTCAGCAGGATCATCTACAGGAGGAGTTACAGGATTATCTACTGGCGGATTTTGAGGATCATCTACAGGAGGAGTTACAGGATTATCTCCATCTTCTTCTTCATCTTCTGATGCAATTCCACCTGCATTTCCAGAAGTTCCATTATCATTGTCTTTAGGATCTACTACTTCTGGCTCTAAACCATCGGTAACTATACCATTATTATTTTCTCCATTAGTTTCTTGAACGTCTAATACTTCATTATCATCCATAATATAAATACCTCATTTCTTTAAAGTTATTTTATTTTAATCCAATTACCATCAGCACCAGCAATATATGCTTCTCTTTCATTACCATCAAAATAGACTGATGATAACGGAATTATTGAATCTGGTGGTGTTACACCTGCAGTTAAATGAATATTAGTATCAATTTTTGTAGAAACTTCAACTATACTTAAACGTAAATCATAATATGCTTCATCATCATAGTCTGATAAACTATCTATAATTTTTTTTAGTGATAAAGATAAATCTTCATATCTAACTCTAGTTATCTCAGCTTCTTCATTAGTCATTATATCACCACCGTTATGTAACTGA
>CAMKNB010000067.1 GCA_946414095.1 uncultured Mycoplasmatota bacterium | reverse complement strand
AAAGTTCCTATTTGAAACTTAGCATTCTTATACAATCCTCCTACTATAGGAATAGATTCTAAAACAGTATCAGCTAGTTTTAATGGTCCTAATACTATATCAGTAATGGATTTTCCTAAATTTTTTAATGATTTAAGTATGTCTAAATCTTTTTTCTTATTATTTTCAACTTTCTTAGGTTTTTCTTTAGTAGTATTTCCAGCTATTGTTTGTAAATAGCCAACCATTGCATCAGTTTTAGCTTTTTCTTTTTCTTGAGCTTCTTCAGTATTAGCATTAGTCTCACTATTATCTTTAGTAACTTCTACAGATCCATCTTGTTTAGGAATTACTCTAAATACAGTAGGATTACCATATTGATCAAATGCTACTTGAGCTCCTTCTTGTTTAAGAGCATCTCCTTGTAAAAGTTTCATATAACCCATTAATCTATTAATATTATACTCTATAGATTTTTCAATACCTTTACCTGCTTCTATTGTAGCATCTTGTACTGTTGGTATATTATTTTTTTCTTCAGATTCTTTTTTACTTAATAATTCTTTATCTATATAAGCTAATTGTTTTTCTCTTTCTTCTTTAGATAAATTATTAAAATTTTCTATTCCTAAAGAATTACCAAGTCCTTGTAATATTTGATCTTTAGCACCATCTTTTTTACTAAATTCACTAATAATTTGCATTGTAGAAATATAACTTTCAACTATTGGACGTAGTGCTTCGCATAATTTTGCTTTTCTTGGTCCTGTTAAATCATCATTATCATAAATAATATTTGTTATGTTTTTAAAACTAGCGTTTTCTTTATTATCTTCTAATTCATGTTTAATTGCTTCTTTTTCATCTTTAGTTAATCCACTAGATGCTAATATTAAATTTAATTTATCAGTCATATCATCTATAGCATCAGCAGTAGCTTCGTCCACATTATCAATACCCTTTAAAACAGCTTTAAGTGAAATTAATTGGGTGGAATTCATAGCACTTATTTTTGTATCAAATTTACCATAATTCGATTTAGCATAAGTATCTCCACCTTTTTCTAATCTCTCTTGTGCTGTCCAGTTAAATGCATTTCCAGATTTAAGTTCCCATTTAGTTAATTTATCAGAAATAAAATTTAATCCTTTTCCGGGTAATTTAATTAAACTTGTTCCTAAATTTAATAAACTTTTATCTAATCCAGTTTTATGAGCTGCATATCCAGCCATACCACCAAGCATACCTAATACTAATCCACCAACAGGCCCACCAGTACTAGCTCCCATCATCATTCCACCTAATGCACCACCGGCAGCAAGAGATAAAAATTTATGTTTAGAAATAATATTTGCTAAATTACCAAATATACCACTACCAGCTTTATCTAATCCAACAAACTGTTTTAATACAGACTGTAATCCCTTTACTGCATTTTTTACACCAACTTGTAAAGCAGTACCAACAGGAACCATAGCTTTTTCAATAGGGCCAGTTATAGCTTCTGATATTAATTCAGCAAATTTTAATCTTCCTTCTTTAAAACTATCACCAAAGAAATTATCCATTCTTTGAACTAATCCAGTTTTTATAACTTTACCATTTTCATCTGTCTTACCAAACATTATTTCTTTAAATTTTTCTGATGTAGTAATAAATGATAATCCGCTTCCTACCATTGCACCACCAACAACACCTAATGGACCACCAATTAGTCCACCAATGGTAGCTCCAACTGCAGTATATTTTCTATTTTCTTTAGTACCAAATATTTTTTTAATACCTTCTCCTAAACCTGGTCCAAATAATAATGTTCTAGCTTCATCGTTATCTTTAAGATAACCAACTGTAGACCCTATAAGAGCACCGCCTAATATACCTAACGGACCACCCATAGCACCAATTCCAAATCCAGCTACAGAGCCAGCTATTCCATAATCTTTTATATTTGCTAATCTTTTTCTAATAGATTTAGGGATTATATTTGTTAATTTTTTCTTATCAAAAGTAGTCCCAAAAAGCATTTCTGTAAAAGTATTATGTTTATTTTTGTCATCTTTAGTATCACTAGCTTCTTTTTGAGATTTTTCAGCCATTTCTTCTGTTTTATCAGAAGATACTGTAAATATATTATTTGTTTTATTATCAAAAAATAATCCAATTTTTTCTTTACCAGACAATAAAGCATCTTTAATTGTAGTTAAAAGTTGTCCTGGATTATTAAAATTTGATGGAATTACAGATGTAGTACCAGAAGCAAAATTACCAGATACTGATATTCCAGATTGAGATAATTCTGCCATTAAATTATTTTCATTTTGTGCATCTTTTCTAGGGTCTGCATTTTTTCTATCAGGATTCCATGGATTTAAATTAGAAGGTATAACAGCTTCACCTTTAGATAGTACATATAAACCAGATTTGCTTAAATTTTTATCACCAAAAGCTTTACCTGTTAATTTATTAAATCCTTCTTTAATAAATCCAAAATCACCATTAGCAATATCATATATACTAGAATTAACTTTATCTAAAATACCAGATACAAATTCTGAAGGTTTTCTTATTTGATTGAATAATACACTTAATTTTCCACCAATACCCTTAGCATTTTTAAATCTATCAGAAAATTTTTCTTCTGGATGTATTTTATCAAATTCACTAGTTTTTTCTTGTTTTCTTTTTTCTTCTATTTCGTTTAATGCTCGTTTTAAGGCATTTACACTAGAACCATAATTTTGTTTATTTTCATCTCTTAAAGTATTAAATACAACTTGTAAATCAGGATTAGCAAATATGTCCCACGCTATAGGATCTGATTGTCTTATTAACCTTAATACATTTTGTAAATGTAAATTATTTTTTACTACTTCAAGATTTTCTAATTCATTATAATTAGAAATTATAATTCTAGTTATATTAGTTCTTAAGTATTTATAATCATTACTATTTATTTTTTTATAAAAATCATTATAATCTCTAGAACTTTTAATTAATTCATTTAATTCTCTAAAAGGATCACCCATTTCATTAAATTCATCTGTATTTAATGAAGAAAAAATACTATTTTTAGAACTTGAATATTGTTCTAATTTTTTACCTTCTAAAAGTTTATTTGGATCTAGATCATTAAATAATTTTAATGTATTTGAATTTGAAGTATTACCAGTATTTTTGATACCTGGAATATTACTAGAACTATGCAACAGTATTTCTCTAATATTGTATAATTCTTTATACATTCCTAAAAATATATCTCTAGTACTAGTTAACGTTCTATTATTAAAAGTTACACCTTTAGATAATTCTACATCAGTAAAAACATCATCAGCTGTATCTCTCAATGCTCCATTAAGTAAAACATTATTTGCACTATTTGGATCACTTTCTAATTTATTTTTAAGATTAGCTCTATAAAATTTCTGTTCTCTAACTTTAGCTGGTAAATTATTTTTTACCTTTTCCATTAATCCACTTTCCATTATTTGGGCTATTTTAGCTACAGTTTTATTACTGAAACCTTCTAAACCCATTTCTTTTGCATAGTTTTCAATATCAATTAGTTTATTATTTTTATCAAAATTAGCTTTTG
>CAMKNB010000066.1 GCA_946414095.1 uncultured Mycoplasmatota bacterium | reverse complement strand
TTTAAATCTATTTTCTTTTTACTTGTAAATATTAGTGTTAATGCACTTCCTAGTAATAATACTAACATCAGCATTATTGGATAACTTACTCCAGTCTTTGGATTTATTATTTCTTCATTTTCTTCTTCTGGTGCATCTCCCCCAACTCCTGGTGTTGTTACTTTTGCTTCATTTGATACTATTGGGGTTGTATTATCTTCACTACTTACACTACTTGTTGTTACATACACACTTTCTTTGCTTCCTGTTGTTACTGCTACTTCATAACTAAATATATATCCACTACTTGCATCAAAGTAATCTAAATCCCATGTTACTGTATTCTTTTCTTCATCATATACTCCATTATCAGTAGCACTTCCAGCTACATATTCTACACCTTCTGGTACATTTGATACTACTTTATTTTCATATGATGGTGCTTTTCCACTATTCTTTAAGAACACTTTTATTTCTACATTACTACTTTCAGTTAAATTTACTTCCTCTTTACTATTAACATAACTATTTACTGTTAGTGCACTACTTCCTTTTTTATCTACTATGATTGGCGTACCACACTTAAGTTCAAAATTATTATTAGTAGTAGCTAATTTTTCAACATGATAATTGTCAATATTACCTTTTTGAAGTTTTGGAATAATTGGAGTAACTTTTTCACTTTGTTTGATTTTAACTCTGCATCCTTCTGTAGAATTGTACATCATTGTTTCATCATAATTTGCAAATGTATTATAAACATTTTCAATATTATTATAATGTAATGTATTATCATATTTATATGGTCCAATTAATGCTGACTCATTATTATTTTCATCTAATATATAGGCAATTTGTTCCATTGTAACATTTGACGTAACACTAGTTACTTCTTCCGTTTCCTGATTAAATTCATAATTTAAACTAATTGTTATTGGTAGAACAAAAGTTTCTTTTTCTAAGCCTTTTGGTGTTTTAGTTTCTTCAATAAACATAACAGTTGGTATAATAATAAAACACTCTTGATATTTTTGTTCTGAAACTAGTTTTTTAACTTTATATTTATTGCTAACTGGTGCTTCAGCAGCAGCTTCTCCATAATCATCAGCATTATATTTTTTACATCTAACATACATATTTTCAAAATCTTTAACAGTACTTCTCTCTAGTACAGCATAATTTATATAGGGAGTAAAGTCTTCCATTTTTCTAAAACTAGAAACTATATCTTTTATATTAGATGGAATAAAATTAATTAATTTTATATTGTCATCATAAAAATGAACCGGATATTTATATGCTCTTGTATCCTCATCGTATGTAACATCATATTTAACATTTCCATCAAAATTCCTTAATACAAACTCAGCATCACTTATTATGTTGTTTTCTTCATCCATTTTGTAAAAATAATCATAATATATTTGATTTGGATCTGGTGCTAATGATAAAGTTTCAGCACTTATAAATACTGGCAATATTAATAATAGTATAAATAATAAATATCTTTTCTTCATATGTTCACTCTACTTTCATATTAATTATAAATCATTTTGATTATTATATCAATTTAAAATAAAGTGCAAATGCGCTTTATTTTATTTTACCTTTTGTTATATTTCTATTTTGATAATCTTCAAGAGCTTTGTCAAATTCATTTTCATCAAAATCTGGAAAGCAAGTACTTGTGAAATATAATTCTGCATAACTAATACTATATAACATAAAATTACTTATTCTTACTTCACCACTAGTTCTAATCATTAAGTCTACTGGTGGTAAGTCATTATATAAATACTTATAAAAACTATTAGTATCTATTTCATCTAGAGATATTTTTCCTTCTTTATAAAGTTCTGCTATTTTTTTAGAAGCATCTACTAATTCAGATTGTCCTCCATAATTTATACAAAAGTTAAATACTCCTCCAGTGCAGTCTTTTGTACTATCTTCTATTTCTCTCATTACATTCCATACTTCATCACTAAGTGGCTTATGTCTACCTGAGAATACAACTTTTATATTATTTTTAATAAAGAATTTTTTATCACTTTTAAATGCTTTTACAAACAATTTCATTAAATAATTAACTTCTTCTTCACTTCTACCAAAATTTTCTGTTGAAAAAGCAAATACACTAAGTATTTTAACTCCTTTATTTAAAATATATAATGCAATTTGTTTTAATCTTTTATATCCTGCATAATGACCATCTGTTCTTTTTAATCCTTGTCTTGTTGCCCATCTACCATTGCCATCCATAATAATAGCGACATGATTTGGTATTTTATTTTTCATTGAAACTCCTCTTTTCTAAAATTCATATGTATTATACAAAATAAATTTAATTATTGATAGTTTTTTGATGTTTTTTTACACTTTTATAGTATTTTATAGTATAATTTATACGTAAAAAGGCGGTGAATTAAATGTTAGAAAATATTGAAAATATGATTGAAGAAAAAAAGTATTCTAAAATAAAGGAATTACTTATTGAAATGAATGAACATGATATAGCAGATATACTAGAAGAAATAGATGAAAAAGAAAGAATTAAATTATTTAGATTATTACCCAAAGATATTGCTGCAGATGTATTTTCTAATTTAGAAACAGATACTCAAGCTAACATGATTACATCATTAAGTGATGCAGAAGCAGTTAATATTATTAATGACATGGCCGCTGATGATGCTACTGACTTAATTGATGAAATGCCTGCTAACGTAGTTAGTAAACTACTTAGTAAAATTGATAAAGATGCAAGAAGAGATATCAATCAATTACTTAAATATCCTGATAATTCAGCTGGTAGTATAATGACTGTAGAATATTTAGATTTTAAAGAATATAACACTGTAAAAGATGCTATTAAGAAAATAAGACGTGAATATGATGATGTTGAAACAATTAATACATTATTTGTCACTGATAAAATAAGAAAACTAGTTGGTCTTATTCATTTAAAAGATTTAGTTTTAAATAATGAAGATACTCCACTTAGTGAAGTTATGGAAACAGATGTTATATCAGTAAATACATTAACAGATCAAGAAAAAGTGGCTGAAATTATTAAAGACTATGACCTTACATCTGTACCAGTAGTTGACTCTGAAAATAAACTAGTTGGTCTTATTACAATCGATGATGTAATCGATATTATTGAAGAAGAAACGACAGAAGATATTGAAAAAATGAACGCTATCTTACCTACTGAAAAATCTTATTTAAAACTATCAACGTTTGATTTATGGAAAAGTAGAATTCCTTGGTTACTACTACTCATGGTTTCTGCTACATTTACTGGTAAAATAATTCAACATTATGAAGATAGTTTAGCAGCTATGGTAATATTAACATCATTTATTCCAATGCTAATGGATACAGGAGGTAATGCTGGTGGACAAGCATCTGCTACAATTATTCGTAGTCTTTCACTTAATGATATTGAATTTAGTGATATATTTAAAGTAATATGGAAAGAAATTAGAGTTGCTATATTAATTGGAATTACTCTTGCAATTGCAAACTTTGCTAAATTACTTTTAATAGATGGTGTTTCAACTAGTGTTGCATTAGTTGTTTGTTCTACATTAGTGTTAACAGTTAGTGTTGCTAAGGTTATTGGATGTTCTCTTCCAATAATAGCTAAAAAATTAGGCTTTGACCCAGCTGTTATGGCAAGTCCATTTATTACAACTATTGTAGATGCTGTTTCCTTATTTATTTATTTTAGAATTGCTGTTTCTTTATTACACATATAAAAAGTGTTCAAAATTTGAAGTGAACCCCATTTAGGACACTTTAATAAAAAATGACTTTTGATAAAATAGTACTAACGAAAGGAGGTACTATTTTATTATGGGAAAACATTATGATATTGAATTCAAAAATAAAGTATTTAATGAGTATCTTAATGGTCAAGGTGG
>CAMKNB010000065.1 GCA_946414095.1 uncultured Mycoplasmatota bacterium | reverse complement strand
AATTATGGGTCTGATGATATTAATGGTATAATTCAATTTAGGGAATGTATATTTAATACTGAACTTGAAAATGATGTTTGCACCAAAAAATATGAAAAAAGTATTTATCTTATCAAAGATAGAACTAACACGATTGAAATAAGTGATTTTGTTCCAGAAATATCTTATGGAAGCGAAAAAACTTATGATATATTAATCAATGTTGCTGGAGATTTATATAATTATAAATATTTATATACAAGTGGAGAAGTTCACTCATTATTAATGAGTTCTAATAATATGTTTATTCCTTCAACTGTAAATGATTCAAATAATATGAGTCATAAAGGCTATTCATATAAATTAGATACAGATGGCTATGCATATTTATTATATAAAGGAAGTAATTTAGAAAATAAGACATATAAATATAAATTTGAAAATAAGATAACTAAAAATGATAATACTACAACAACTATTTATTCTGAAAGAGAAATAAATGGTAAAGATTTAATGGATAATTTATTTGTATTTAAATTAAAAACAAATAATAATGAAAAAAATTTAGTTGGTTTTTATTTATATGATTCAAATAATAAACTAATATCTCATGATGAATTATCTATATTTGATGAAAGTGAGAAAAATTTAAATGATAATATTTCAATATCAGGAAATGGAGTAGATACTAAAGAAATCGAAACAGGATATGAAATATATGTTAACAAAGATAATTATAGTAATCTTAAATTAAGATTTAGCAATTCAAATTATGATAATGATAATTACTTTAATTATGTAGTATTAAGCAACGAAAAATTAATAAAAGATGGATATATCTCTGCACAAGATTTAAAAAATGGTATTTCTGTTGATTTAAATAATTTAGATACGAATGAAGATTATTATCCAATTACTTTAAGAATAGTTGGATCATCTTATACTCATGAATATAGTTTAAGATTGAGACTTGTTTCAAATAGTGAATTTAATAAAATACAGCAAAAAGCTCACTTTGATTTAAGTTCTACTGCATTGAATAATTTAGCAAATAGATTAAACGATAAAGAATTAGCATTTGTAAATAATAATGGAGAAGTTGTAACAAAACAAGTTTCTTATGTAGTAAATTATTATAAGGATAATGAACTTCTTGAAACTAATACTATTGTAAAAAATATAGATTATTTTGAAAATAAAATTGTTATTGATGAAGATGTAGCTGATAATAATAAATATCTTGGTTATAAGATTAAAGAAACTTCTCAAACAAAATATAATTCTACAACAAATGAATATTATTTAGAACCAATATCAGATGGTGGAACATTAAATATTTATTATGAACTTGATCCTAGTCAAGTTAAAAAGGTGTCTTATAAAGTTGAATATTATAAAGATAATGAGTTAGCTGAAACTGAAACATTTACTAAAAGTATTCATGTCTTAGAAAATAGATTAACTGTTAGCAAAGAGACTATAAACACTACTAATAAGTATATTGGATATAAATATTTAAAATCTAATTATGAAGAATTACCTGATGATATAGAAATAGATGGAGTTATAAAAATCTATTATGAAAAGAAAGAAGTATATTATACAGTTGAATACTATTACAATGGAACAATTGATAACACATTAACTAAAAGAATAAAAGGACTATATTTAGAAACTATTGATAGTTACGAAGATAACTTAAGAGTTGGATATAAATTAGGTAATACAACTAACTATCCTTTGATTCTTAGTGATAAAGAAGAGGATAATGTAATAAAGATTAATTATATCATTGATATAGATAATTTACAGGAAGTTAGTGTAAATAATCCTAAAGTATCTAAGGGAGATAATAATAGTTTAATAATTACTTGGGATAAAGATGAATATGCAACTGGATATAAAGTATTAGTTAGTGAAAGTAAAACAGGAAAATATAAAGAATTAATAACAACAACAGATAATAAATATACTCACACTGGTCTTACTTATGGTAAAAAGTATTATTATAAAATAACTGCTTATAATTTACTATATAATTCAACATCAAAAATTGTAAGTAAAAAAGTAGTTCCTAATATTGTAACGAATTTAAAAATTACTAGTGCTAGTACAAACAATGTTAAACTTTCTTGGGATAAAATAAGCGCAACTGGTTACACTATCGAAAGAAGTGGTAGTAATGGAAAATGGGTAGTAGTTGCAAATGTAAAAAAGAATACACTAACATATAAAAATACTGGTTTAAAAGCTAATACTATGTATTATTATAGGATTAAAGCTTATAAGACAGTTAATGGTAAAAAAGTATATGGCGCTTATAATGAAGTAGTAAACACTAAAACTGCTCCATTAAAAACTACTGTTAAAGTAAGTTTAAAAGATTATGATTCATTAAAAGTTAAATTTACAAGTGTTAAAGGTGCTAAGTATTATGAAATATATAGAAGCACTAGTAAAGATGGAAAATATACAAAAATCATAGAATTAGATAAAGCAGGAACTTATAAAGATCCAGAATTAACTACAGGAAAAACATATTATTATAAGATTAAGACTTGCAATTCACTTGATAGATGTAGTGGTTATACTAAACCTATAGGTTTAAAAGTTGTACCTAAAACACCAGGAATAAAATTAAAATCAACAACTACAAAGAAAGTTACAATTAGTTTAAGTACTGTTAACGGAATAGATGGATTCAGAGTATATCGTGCAACATCTAGATATGGAAAATATAAGTTAATAAAAGATGTAAAAATTGATGAGGATTTAACATTTAATAATAAGACTAAGAAATATAAATATTATTATTATAAAGTAAGAGCTTATAAAATTGTTAATGGCAAAAAAGTCTATAGTGCTTATAGTCCAATTAAATATATTAGAAGTAAATAAGAGGTAATTTAAGTTATCTCTTATTGCTTTATTAAAATTAAGGAGTATATATGAAAAATAAAAAAATGTTAATAATATTTATTATTATATTTATAGTTTTAATTTCATTATTAGCTTATAAGTTCATTTCATATAAAAAGTATTCAAATTTAGAGATTACTAGAATTGTTTATTCATATGGTGGAGGTTTTGGTACAAAAAAGGAAACTGCCACTAAAACAATTACTATTAATAGTGATGGTTTAGTGACATTTAGTAATAGCTATAATTCGTTAATAGATAGTTTTAGTATTGATTTAAGTAAATATGTAGAATTAACAAATTACATAAAAAAACGTATGAGTTTATTTAATGGAAAGGTCATTAAAGAAGATAATGCTACAGATGGAACTACTTCACATATTATTATTGAAACTAATGGTGGAGAAAAATATGAAGTAGGTGGATACATGGTAGTTAATAAGGAATATAAAGAAATAGAAGCCATGATAAAAGATACTATTCGCTATGATAGATTTAAAGAATACATTAATAAAATTGAAAAAGATAACTATGATACTGATCAAGTAATTGTTGAAGTAACTTACTCATACGGAGGAGGTTATGGCACACAAATAGCTGCTGCTAGTAAAAGTATTTCAATTAATTTTGAAGGAACAGCAAAATTTACTAATGATTATAATTCATATGAAAAAACAGTTGATATAGATAAAGATAAATATTATAAACTAGTTGATTATATAAATCTTCATAGAAACATTTTTGACGGTGTTAATGAGTCAAAAAATATAATGGATGGATTTTCATCATCATTAATGATTAAAACCGAAAACGGACAAACATATAAAATAGGCGGTTATATGGTCGAAGATGAGGTATATCAGGAAATAGTTTGGATGATATACGATATTGTTGATAGAGAAGTCTTTGATGAATATGTTGATAATATAAAATAAATAAGCTGGCCAATGGCTAGCTTATTTTTAATTTAACTAAATAAAAAACAATCAATTTTTAGAAAAATTGACACCATATTTAAATCTTTCTAAAAGCATTAACATTTTAGCAGTTTATCCGATGATATTATTTTAAATATGTATTTGAAAAGTTTCTTCAATGCTGCTAACATGGGTTCGAAAATATTATAAAAAAAATCGAACTATTAAAAGTTCGACAATTTATACAAATGGAGCAATTGTGTATCTCGTTTGAGAAACAATTACCGACAAATGTAACGAGATAAAACTCAATTACATACTTATTATAACACATATTTAAAAAACAAATCATAGTTATTGTAA
>CAMKNB010000064.1 GCA_946414095.1 uncultured Mycoplasmatota bacterium | reverse complement strand
CCAGATGTATTTATAATATTTTCAATTATTTCTCTAATTCTAACATCAGGTACTACTTGAGCTTGTTGAAATCTCATATATGCATCATTATAAGAAATATTATAAGTTCTAACCATAATATTTATTATAGTCTGTTGTAATAATTCTAATAATGAATGATAACTTAATGTAACTTCATCTATTCTTAATCTAGGATCTGGTACAATTACAGACCTAGATGTAAACCCACATCTACCACCAATAAGATTTCTAATTACACCTTTTTTACCCTCACATATAGCAACTATTTCATTATATAATTCATTTAATTTATCTTGTAATCTCCATAATAAAATATTTCTATATTTAGGCATCTTATATAACGATATACCATCATCATTAATATTAGCAGCTAATTTAGCCATAATATTATAAATAGCATTAGTTCCTTCAAATGTAAATCTGCTACCATTTTCTACTTTAAATGGTCTTAATGCTGTAGTATATACAGGAATACTGTGTGTAAAAATTTTATCTTTATTAGCCATTAAATATGTATAATAATTTTCATTTTTGCCTTTATTTTTAACTCTAAAATACTCCATAATTTCTTCAAATCTTTTATGGAATTCTATTAAACCGATACCTTTAAATGTTTCATCGCTTGATTTCTTTTTTGTATATTTACGCTTAGCTTGTTTTTTAGCTAACTTAGTTGAAAACTTAGTAACAGGATTACCATTTTCATCTAAATCTATTTCAGGCTCTAATATTGTTTCTAGTGTAGAAGTACCAATATACTTAGATAAAGATCTATATAAATTAGGATGAATAACAGCATATTCATCTTTAATAGTTATCCACCCAGTCATTTCAAAATCTTCACCAACAAATTGTACTTTAGTCCTACATTTAGGACAAATCATTCTATCATAATCTTTACCTTGTAAAAATTTACATTCACAAGAATATCTATCTGTATACGAATCAGGATCTTGTAATGTTTTAGTAAATAATTCCGAATAAATAGAATCTGTTCTTTTTAAAGCTTTTTGGATAACAGGAGGCTCTTTAATTAAAAACCCTTTTCCTCTTGCCATATCAATTTCTTTTTCTTGATCTAAATTAATAGTTTCTAATTTAGTCTCGAATTCTTCACCTTCTGGATAAACTATATTTAATTCTAATTCCATATAATTTTCTCCTTAATAAAAAATCAAGATACGTAATAAAGGTAAGAGTTTCCTCTTACCTTGAAAATTTATTTTTTATTATTTTTATAATTAGTACTAAATGATATGTCTATATCATCAGTATTCTTATCTTTTTTAATATTAATATTTACTTCTAAATTTTCTTTTAGTTTATCAGCTATTGTTTCAAGCCATGTTTTTTCTTCATTAGTTTGGATTACATCTATTTCTTTAGACATAATTAGTTTTATCTCCTCTCTTATTAGAAAAAATATTATATAGAGATCCACATAGTTTGTTAGTTTTTCTATCAATACAATCAATTCTAAATGAATAATCATTTTGACTATAGTCTATTACAAGATAATTTAATTTATATCTACATTTACTAGTATTAGGTAATTTACATTTATCACCAGTTACAAACATAGCTGCATTAATTAAACTTCTTAATCTTATTCTTTCAATCATTATCTATCCTCCTTTCTTACAAATATAATATATATTTGTAAAAGGATTTATAAACATTCTTTAAATTCAATATTATAATAATTAAAAAAATTAGTTTTAACTTTAGTGCCATTTATAGAATTAACCATTATATCTACAAAATGCTTTACTAATATAGAATTTATTTCAAATAAATCATTAAAAATATTAATAATATAATCAGTAATTTCTTCCATAGATGCTTTATCTTCTAAAAAATAATTTTCAAAAAAGTCTTGATAATCATCTGTTCTATTATCAATTTCAGATAATTTTTCACACAAATTATCATCACATGATGAATATATATCTATATTATGAAGTAATGAATTTAAATATGCCATAAATATATTACCTAAACCTTTTTCACGACACCCATTATTTCTCATTAATTCATAATATTCTTCTTTAGTTATATAATTATATTTTTGAATCACTTGGATATTTATAAAACTATACCAACTTATTAATTCTAAACAAATTTCTTTATCAGTTCGTTTTTTGTCTACAGAATATATTTCATTCACTAAATCAACTACTGCTTTATAAATATAATCTAATGATTCTATTTTATAAGATGATAATATCATTTCAATTTTTTCTTGTTCATATCTTGTTTTAAGATCATGAATTATTTCTACAAATTGATTTAATATTTTATTTGAAAATAATATATAATTCATATATAATAACCTCACATAATAAAATCACTACAAGAAAATACTTGTAGTGATTTATTTAAGCATTCTGTTTCCTATCTTAATATTTATAATTTTAGCATATATGTTTTTATTAGTATCTTCATTATTCAAAATTTTTACTTTTCTAGGTCCCATCATTTGGTACCTATCAGTGGATAATAATTCTTCTCCAGAATAAATACCCATAATTCTTACATTATTTCTAGTAACCGAATTTTGATCTATTTCATATATATTATTATCAAGTCTAACTAATTGTACTCTCATAATATCAAGCTCCTAATTTAATAAATTATAATATAGTTTTTTATATAATAAAAAATAATCAACATATTATTGAAGGTCTTCCAAGGGTTCTGATCGATCTTCATAAACATACACCTACTTTTTAAGAAATATTCCAGATGTCCATATGGACATCTGGAATATTCTCTGTTATTTATCTTCATTTTTATAACCAAATGCTTTCATTACATCTATTGTATGTAATTTTACCGTACTATCATGGAATGCTTTAAGAGCTGCTAATTTTAATTTAGATGCTATCTGTGGTGTAGCAGCTCCTACATTTTCAAATCCTAATCTATAATATAAATTTCCAGCACAAGCATTACATGTTTGACCATCTTTATCATATTCACACAATGAAGAAAATCTCATTTGAACTGTTTTATTCAAATATTGATCTTTATTTTTCGTAGTTAATTCTACTAAATTATTTCCTTCTACTATAAATGAATACATTAATAATGGAATAATATCTTTAGTTAAAGTTACAGTAATAGTTCTTTTAGTTTTACAATCAGTTCCTTTAGGTGCTAATTTTAAATGTTGTAATCCTCTTAAAAATAGTTTTTCAAAATAACCACCTTTAGGAGTTTTCTGAGTTCTATTATAAGGTCCAGCAGCTAATGATTTAGCCATATTACCATAATCATCTTTAGAAATACCATCTATATAATTAGAAGTTATTACATCATATCCTTTAGTCGGATCTGGATCTTTTACTGCACCTTTCATAAGAAATATATTCTTAAAGTTATTTTCAAATTTACCTTTAGCACCAGATTTATACATATCCATAGATACATCATCTTTAAGAATTTCTTTAGAATAATCTAATAATTCTTTTTCAATTTTATCAGCAGCGTACATATTTTGAACTGGATCTTTTAATTCTTTTTCATATTTTTTTAAAAGTTGTTGTTTTTTAGCTCTAGTAATATCAGACATATTTAACATTAATTCACTAAAACCAGAACAAAGAATATTTGAATATGGTTGGAATTTTTGTTGTCTCATAAGATATCGTTTTAAGGAAGCTACATCTAATCTATCTTCGATAATAGCATAAGACATTTCTTGATTAATATATTTTAAAACTTTTTTATCTATTGGTTTATTAATATATTTAAATAAATCGAATAAATCTCTTTCAATAAAAGTTTTATTAAACCACCATCTTCCAACTGTAGTAACAAATGCATTTTTGTTTCTTTTACCTTCTGGACCATAAGAATTTGGTGGTATTGTTACAATATCATATGTATTAAATCTTGGTTTACCATTATTTATAACACCAAAAGTTTCCATCATCATTGATAACGATTCTAATTCTTGTTGAGTTAAATTTAATAAAAAATCTATGTCTTCTTTTTTAGTTATTACATTACTTTTTCTAATAGTTGCCATTTAAATATGCCTCCTAGATAACTGATATTATTAAAATGTAAATAATTTAAGATAATATAGAAGAGCAGATTAATCTGCTCTTCTATATATTATTCAATTTTTTCGTATATTCTATCTTTATATATATTTTGTTTAATTCTACCAGATAATCTATTTTTAATATTACATCTATCAGTGTCAGTATATCCATTTTCTCTGATATATTTATTCAATCCAGCATATTCACCAATTAAATTATAATCTAAATCATATACTCTAAATTTAAGAGTATTAATT
>CAMKNB010000063.1 GCA_946414095.1 uncultured Mycoplasmatota bacterium | reverse complement strand
TTAGTCTTATTCCTTGTTTCTTACACATTTTTTCTTTTTCTAAATCTTTTTGTTTATCTTGATGCCATAGTTTTCCATCATACTCAATACCAACTTTTTTCGAAGGAATATAGATATCTAATTCTCTACCATTTAATTCCTTTCGATCACCACTAATTGCATCTGAAAAATATTTCTTCATGTAATAAAAAATAGCTTGTTCTGGAAATGAAGTTTTAGATCTAATCTTACATCTAGGACAATCTGATTTTTGCTTTGTCCTTGAATATAATTTTGCTCTCCACTCATGTCCACATACATGGCATTTAAAGAATATTTTTTCAGCTGAGCCAATTACTATTTCGTTTGGTTTTATTTTATTCTTTGAATAATCCCAATCTAGAATAATATCTTCATTATTATTCTTACACCATGTCTCGAGGTCATTATACCCTTTTAAAACCTGTTTGTTTAAACAAATTGGGCAATCATCACCCTTAATCTTATTACATATTGATTTAACATATTTGTGCCCTTTTGTACATTCCCAATGAACTTTTTTTGATGATCCACAAGTGTAATTTTTTATATCTTCGTATGTATTATATTCTTCATCTAAATCCTTTATATATTTTGGATATTTATCAAATATTTTATCTTGTTTAATAAAGACAATCCCAGAACATCGAGAACATCCAACGCCTTGGCATCTTGAATGTATGTCTTTTTGATATTTGTGCCCTTTTGTACATTTCCAAGAAACAATTTTATGACTACCATATGATATATCAGCAGGAGATATTTTATTTTCTTCATAATCCCATTCTTTTAACAAATATTCTTTATGAATTTCTTTACAATATTCTTCTAACGATTTTTTTCCTCTTATATTGCCCATTAAGATATCTCCTTTCATTGGATATATTATACCACGTTTTTATGCTGTTTTTTTCAAAAAATACGTGGCACGTTTTGTTACGAAGTAATGAAAGTGGCGATAGTATTTTTTCTTTTTTTATGAAACTAAACGTTGAAATAAAAAAGGCACCTTTACTACTTACGATTAGTTTGTAGTATTGGTGCTTAAACGGGATTCCAAAGGGTTTATCCTTGGCACACATTGTTATTGGCTCTGCCAATATCATAGTGTGTTACTATCTTGTCAGAAAGATAGTCTAAAGAACATAGTCATCATCTTTATTCTTATTCTTCTTTTTACCACTAATAAACTCTTCAAATTCATCATTAAATTCATCTTCTTTATGTCTAGGTATTAATCCATCAGCTACTAAATGATATACAAAATTAGCCATTTTATTGATAACATTTTTTAATGTATCAATTGTATTAGATAAAGTAAATGCTTTATATCTTAAATTAGTATTTTCATATTTTAAATTTCTATTTTCATCTTCTAGTTTCATATTTTGTTGATGTATTTTTGAATAATCATTTGTTACCTCTTTAAGGTTCTTATAAGCATTATTTAGTTTAGGTTTTAAATCTTTAACTTTCTTTGCTTCTTCTACTACTTTATTCATACTATCAAAAGTTTCTTTCTTAACTTTAACAGATTCTTTATCAAACATAATAGTTTTATTTGATTTCATTTTTTCTTCTAATTCATCAATTGATTTTGATAACTTATCATCTTTTAGATCTAGTTCATTAGTTAATGATTTAGTTAGTTTCTTAAACTCTTTAATATTAATATGCTCTCTATCACTATGTTTAGTTCCTCTTTCTAAAGCAAAACCACACATATTTAGATATTCACAATATTCATCTTGTAACTCACTCAAGTGTTCTTTATCATGTATAAATTGTTTTTTAGATATTGTATATCTTTCAGTATTTGTTCTTTTATCTAACTTCTTAACTAGAGGTACAACAACACAATGTATATGAGGTGTTTTTTCATCCATATGTAATGTTGCATGTAATATTTGATTATCTTCATATCCTAGTCCAAAATGTACAAATTCCATACATCTATCAGCCCAATTTTTTATTTCTTCCTTACTCATATCATTAAAGAATGTGTGCGTTGCAGTGAAAACTAATTCATCTGCAACAACACTTTTTGATTTATCTACCATTTGTCTAAATGTTCTTTTTCTATCATCTCTTTCAGTTTTCATTCTTTCTTCATGTTCTTTTTTATAGTCTTTAGTTATTTCATAAAAGCCTTTAACATATTTCATATTAAGTGGAACAAGTTCTACATTATCTTTTGTTTTAGATAAGTCTATATCAGGATTAGATTGATATGCTTTTTTCTCTCTTTTATTATGTGATCCAATTTGTGCTAAATCATTTAAAGTATAAATAGGTTCACTTCTAAATATTGCATAATTCATACTAATTTACCTTCTTGTATTTGAAATTTAATTACATTTTCTATAACATTAGATTTATTATTTTTATCAAATAATTCTACAGCACTCTTTCTATTATCCTCTAAACTTGTAATGTAATAATTTTCTGTTGTTTCTACATTTCTATGTCCTAACAAATTAGCTACATCATTAATCTTAGTTCCATTATTTAATACTTTAGTTGCATATGTTCCTCTTAAATCATAGAATCTACATTTTTCTATTCCTAATTCACTATGAATTATTTTAAATGGATATTTAGGAACATCAGTTCCAGAGAATGATCCATCATCATTAGTAAATACTAGATTTAATTTTTCTTCATTATCTTTGTTAATAACTATTCTTTTATCAACAACTTTTCCATTATCATTTGTTATTGTTTCTAAGTGATAATATTTATAATCTTTACCAAATACTTCTTTAAGATATTCTTGTCTTTCTTTATAGTTTTTTAAAGCTGTTATTAATGTATTTCCAATATAAATTTGTCTTGTTCCAGATATAGTTTTAGTCGTTCCTAAATACCATCTTCCTAAACTATCTTTAGGTTTATCATATAAGTTATGTCTTATATTTATTATTCCATTTTCTAAATCTATATCTTCCCAAGTAAGAGCAAACACTTCTCCAGTTCTCATTCCTGTATAACATGATGTTAAGAACGATGCTACAAAAGTAGCATTGTCCTTAAATCTATCTATTATTTTATCTATTTCTTCATTTGTATAATAATGTCTTTTATTATTAAGTTCTTCTTCTATTTTAGGTAGTCTTAATGTAAGAGCTGGATTATACTTTATAAATCCATATAAATTACATGCATCTCTAAATGAACCTTTAATGACTTTTAATATATTTTTATAATATGTTTTAGAATGATTATATTTATTAACTAAATCAGTTATAAATGAATTTAAAGCAACACTTGTTATTGTTGATAGTTTATATTTTCCTATATTCTTTTTTAGATACTTATTTATTATTATTTTATATGTTTGAATAGTATTATATTTTAGATTATTCATACAATAATTTTCTAACCAATAATCAAGATAATCTGAATAAGATAAATCACATTGTTTAAATGGAATACCTGCATTTAAATATTCAGTATATGCTAGTGATCCAGATTCTAAAGCTTCTGCTTTAGTTCTAAATCCTGATTTACTTAACCATTGTCTTTTATTATCTACCTTTGCTATTTCAATTCTATATTCATAGAAGTTTCCTCTTTTTCTGATATTAATTTTACTCATTTACTTCTACCTCAATTACTATCTTTTTAATATCAGATAAATTAGATAAATCTTTTCCCTCATTTTGAATTAAAAATCTTTCTAGTGAAGATTTTAATACTTTTAAACTTCCTAATTTAATAGCTGGTAAATAACCTTTTCTAATTAATTCATAAATATAATTTGGACTTGAGTGTAATATAGAAGATACTTCATGAACTGTATAAACTAACTTATCATTCATCTGAATCACTATCCTCTCCAGTAATTTCTCTTATCATTCTTTCCATTTCTGCTTGTTCTTCTGGAGTAGCAGGTTCAGATTTAATATCTTCATTAAGCCACCAAGGAACTGGTGATTTATCAACTTTATCACTATTATATTTATATTTATTTCTATTATTATATTTATTATTATGTTTAATTGAATAATCAATATCTTCTTGATTATTTGATTTATCTCTTATTGACCATTTATCCCATATGTTATCAACTAATTGAATAACCCTTCTAGTATTTTTATCATTATGATCATAAATACATTTAATTAATCCTATCTTTTCTAATTTCTTAATATGTCTTGAAGCTGTTTCTATTGTTATACTATACATTTCAGATAATCTTTTATTTGTTATCCAACAATATCCTTCCTTTTTACATAAGTATATAATACGTTCAGCAATCAATTTTTCTTCTGGTGTTAATAATTTTGTTTCATAAATGTGTTTTGGTACTACTGCATAAATTACAATATAGTCTTCCATGTTTTTAATCTCCTTTCAAATTACTGAACATCGGCCTTTGTTCAATACCATTATCTCGAATATTGATTATTTAAAACATGTCAAAAAATTCTCTATTTTTATCCTAAAAAACTATA
>CAMKNB010000062.1 GCA_946414095.1 uncultured Mycoplasmatota bacterium | reverse complement strand
ACTACACCCTTACTCAATTTTATATTATATATCAAAGCAATATAAATATCAAGGAAAACTTATGTATAGGTGTACTATACAAAATTTTCCTTTTTGCTTTTGTATATTGATTATAACATGAAAAATAATAATTTTGTAGTTAAATTGTATAATATTACACTTTTTGTGTAATTTTTGTAAAAAAAAGAACTATTACTAGTTCTCATAAACACTTACTTGTTTTTTATCTTTTCCTTTTCTTTCATACTTTACAGTTCCATTAACTTTAGCATATAAAGTATGATCTTTACCCATTCCAGTATTTGTTCCAGGATAGATTTTAGTTCCTCTTTGACGATAAATGATTGCGCCTGCTTTAGCAACTTGTCCATCTGATAACTTAGCACCAAGTCTACGTCCAGCTGAATCTCTACCGTTTTTAGTAGAACCTACACCTTTTTTGCTGGCGAATAATTGTATATTTAAATTCATTTTATTCATGGTTTTCCTCCTTAATATTAATATTTTTGTCATAATTTTCTTTTAGTTCATACATCATATTAACTAAATTATTTAGTAAACTATTTGTTATATTATCTTTCTTGATATTAATAATTTCTAAATCATTACTATCAGTATAACTAATAGAATCCTTATCAATCTCAAGTATACCATTTATAGTAGTTATTATCATTGTACTAAATGCTGCACATACTATATCTTTTCCATAATCTGCATATCCTGCATGACCATGACATTTTATACTTTCAATTATATTATTATTTTTACTAATTCTTACTTTAATCATTATTTTGTAATTGATTTAATAAGTATCTTAGTATAAGGTTGTCTATGTCCTTGAGTTTTTCTATATTTCTTCTTTGGTTTATATTTAAATACAAGAACTTTCTTTTGTTTACCATGCTTTAAAACTTTAGCGGTAACTTTAGCTCCCTTAACAGTAGGAGTACCTACTTTACCATCAACATATAAAACTTCATCAAAAACAACTTCGCTATCTACTTCATTATCTAATTTTTCAACATATAGTTCTTGTCCTTCTTCAACCATATATTGTTTTCCACCAGTAACAAATATTGCTTTCATTTCTCATTCCTCCTTCAATAAGACTCGCTTTTAAGGTAAATGCTTATGCATTATTTTGTAAACCTTTTCGATGCGGTTGTAGAGAAAGATTTCTACAAACATGAGTATTTTAGCATATTTAACACTTTCTGTCAAACAATTTATTTAAGTAATCACGTTCAAATGTATTATTTATTATATGAGTATTGTCTCTTTTTAAACTATTAATATTATTTATTATTTTAATTTTATTGAATTTATAATTATTTATATATCTTTCTATTATAAATTTATTATATTTATAATTAATTAATTTATATTCTTTATATATAGATTTAATTAAAAATATAGTAAGAATTATTGAAAAATATGTTTTATTTAAAATAGTAAATATAACTATAAATATTATTGAAATAATTATAGATATTTTATTTGATAATTTATATGAAAATATTTTATCAAGTATTATATTTAACAATTTACCTCCATCTAATGGTAATATTGGTAAGAAGTTAAATGATAATAATAAATAATTTATTCTTTTAATTATATTAAATACATGAAATGTTATATATGAATTAATAAATAAATATTTCATTAGAAAATAAAATAATAATTGAAATGTTATTCCTCCTAGTAATGAAATTAATTCTTTATTTGTATTTATATTTAAGTCTTCATTATAAAGAGTAAGCCCTCCAAATGGATAAATTATTATTTCTTTATATTTAAAACTAACAAGTGTACTAAAAAAATAATGACCACTTTCATGAATAAATATTGTAAGTAATAGTAAATACATATATTCAAAGTAACCACTTAAAAAAGATAGTAATAAAACTATATATGTACTAGTATGTATTTTAACTTTCATCAGTTATTTTAATTGGTTTATCATCTTTTAATAATACATAATAGTATTCATTTTCACTCACTCCTAATATTGAACCACTTTCTAAGTAGTCATATAATTTAACACTTTCTTTTATATTTCCATACCAAGCATAATATCCATCACTTTGTTGAATAATAACTGTATTATTATATCCTTCTTTTTCTCCTATAAATGTAACAATCCCACCATCTTTTACTATTACATTTCCAGTATTTATACATTTTATTCCATCTAAATATTTTTCACATGACTCATTTTCTTTCATAACTGGAGCTACTTCTTCACTTTTAAATACATTTGTAACATTATTTACAAGTTTATTAATTTTACTAAAATCCATAGTTTTATTAAATACATCATTTATTAAAAAGTTTCTAAAATTATCTGAATAATTACTTATAGCCACTACTAACATACTAAAAATAACTATTGTAAACAGTTTACTAAGTAGTGCTTTTATAAAATTATTTGTATGTTTTTTATTACTATTATTTTTTTTACTTTTATATTCTTCATATGTCATATTAAATAGTATTCTTTTCTTTATTAATATATTCATAAAAACTAAAATAATTATTATTACCAAATACTATATGATCAACTACTGGTATTGCCATAGTAGAACCAATTTCAAATAATTTATAAGTTAATTCTTCATCTTCCCTACTTGGAGTTGCATCTCCTGATGGATGATTATGCATTACTATAATTGAAGCAGCACTTTCTAATACTGCATATTTAAATATTTCTCTTGGATGAACACAAGATGTATTAAGAGTACCTTTAAATAGTAATTTATATGATATTAATTTAGATTTTGTATCTAAATATATTGCATAAAAGTTTTCTTGATCTTCGTATGTAAATAAATCTTTAAAGTATTCATATATTTTTTTAGAGTTATTTAATTTAACATTTTCTTTATCTTGAATATAATATACTCTTTTACCTAATTCTAAACTTGATAATATTTCTATTGCTTTAACTTTCCCTATCCCATTTATTTTAGTTAAATAGTTTATTGTTATATTTTTTAATTCTTTTATATCTTTAATATTACTTAGTATTAATGAAGATAAATTTTTAACACTACAATTCTTAGTACCAGTTTTAAGTATTATTGATAATAATTCTTCATTAGATAAACTTTCTACTCCATATTTAATTGCTCTTTCACGTGGCCTCTCGCTTTCAGGAATATTCTTTATCATAATATTGTTTTTTAGATTACTTTGTGATAATATATTACTACATGAATCAATATTGTTAAGTGGCACAGGCAATTGTAGCCCAAGCCCACTTAACCATTTGTTGGTTCTATTTTTTTTGCTATCAATAAACAAAATATTATTCTTATTATTTAACCATTCTTGCATATATTTTATATTTTTTCTTCCATAAGCACTTGCTACTTTATATATTTTTTCAACATTATTGATATTTTCATATGGATTTAATTCCATAGCTATTAGTACTGGGCTATCGTTAGTCGCATTTACTTCTCCAAAGACTATTATTCTTCCCATAACACTTTGAGATTTTAAAATGAGAGTTGGATTATTTAAAATATCTGGTATTTTTTTAATTATTTCTTCATTCATTTCTGGATGTTTATTTTTAATCTTAATTAATTTTGATTTGTCTATATATATTTTTTGCTTTAATAGTCCTGTGCTTTGTAATGCTTCACTTGCTTCTCCAAGTAAAAATTTTCCATTTCTATCTATTTTATTCCAATTATTGTAATCACCAATAAAGTTTTCATTTACTCTAAATAGTTTTTCTTCTATTATGTAATCCATTTTAACTCCTAATACTTGATATTAAATTTTTTAGTATATTACTATCTTCTATTTTACTTATGCAAAAGCATTTATTACCTAAATCTTTAAATGAAGCACCACAGTGATAAAGAATATTTTTATCTATTATTATAAATCTATCATGAATAGTATTATTTATAATTAGTTCTAAATTTGAATATTCTTCTTTATATTTTAAATAATCTTCATTATTATATTTATTTGTTATAATTTTTACTTTTTTATTTGTTTTACTTAAAATATCTAAAAGACATTTATCTACGTAATTATCAATTATAATAATTTCATCCTTACTTCTATTAAATATATCTAACATTAATGAATAGGCATCATATATTTGGCCTTCGAAAAATATATGATTATTTTTTTCTTTGAAATTATTAAATGCTTCTTTTAATATCTTAATATCATTATCATGTTCTAACACTAAATTATTAATGTACTTTTGCTCTAATAAACTGTTAGAAATATACTTTCTCATTTCTACAAATGTATTTATAATATTAATACTAATCTCTATAGCAAAATTACTATGTAAAATACTCGCAAGCATTGATACACCTTGTTCAGTAAATACATATGGTTTATATCTTCTACCACCCCTATTTGAGGTAACAATTTGTGACCTCAAACTTAGATACTCTTCATTATCTAACTGAAACATAAAATTTTCAGGAAATCTTTTAATATTTCTTTTTACTGATTGCATAAATACTTTAGT
>CAMKNB010000061.1 GCA_946414095.1 uncultured Mycoplasmatota bacterium | reverse complement strand
TATTTGAAATGCTAATTATGATATTTTATCTGGAATTAATTTATCAATATATAATAGCAGTTCTTTTTTGCTATATTTCTTTGTTCGTGTTATACAATCAATACCAATATTGATTAATCCACCTGCATAAAATTTTACAATAATATCAAGTGGTAAATCTGAGATCTTTATTTCGCTATTGCCTTTTAATCTTTCTGATACATCTTTTTCTATAGCATCAATTAAAAAATCAATTAATATACCATTTCTATTATTAGCAAGAATAGCACTATAGATTTCTTTGTTTTCTTCAATATGATCTATTAAAATACTTAATAGTTCCATAAGATATTCTTTTGAAAAAGCTTTGTTTTCATTATCTTCCAAAACTTTTAACAAAGATAATTTACGTTCTTCAAATAAGTCAATTAATAATTCATATTTATCATCATAGTGAGCATAGAAAGTAGATCGGTTTACTAATGACTCTTCACATATATCGGATATTTTTATTTTTTCAAAATTTTTTATTTTCATAAGGTTTAGTAATGAATTAAAAAGAATCTTTTTTGTTTTAACTATTCTTAAATCAGTTTTTTCTTTCAATATAACACCTCGTTTCATAGTTTATTATATGAATTAAAGTACAAAAAGTCAAATAACAAACAAAATGTATGATAAATATACATATATATTTTTAAAATTGTTGGATAAACATCATATATATTCTAATGTGGTGGTATTTGAATAATTAGAGTAATAAAATATTATTTCGATGTGTGTTTATGATAATTATGGGAGGAATATAATGAAAAAGATAACTAATTTAATTGTCAATGGTAGATATGTCTTCTTAACTTTATTTATAATAGTCGCTTGTTTTAGTTTGTATTTATCAACTAAAGTAAATATAAATGAAGATATAATGAAGTATTTACCAGAAACATCAGAAACTAAAATAGGTAAGGACATAATGGATAAAGAGTTTGCAAAACAGGATTCTTCTATTCTTAATGTGATGTTTAAGGGATTATCTGAAAATGAAAAAGATGATACCTTAAAAAAGTTAGAAAATGTAGAAGGTGTTAGTTCAGTTAAGTATGAAAACAATGATAAATATAATAAAGATGATTATTCATTATTTATATTAAATGTTGATGACTATGCCGATTCTAAAACATCAACCAACGTTTATAATTATGTTAAAGATAATTTTAATACAGCTGGGATGAGTGGAACTATATATGACGAAAATAAGCCACTTTTACAATTATGGGTTGTAATACTTGCTATTTTATGTGCTATGGTAATTTTAACAATATTGAGTGATTCTTATGTTGAACCATGGTTATATTTAATATCAATTGGAATAGCAGTATTTATTAATAAAGGTACAAATATAATGTTTGATAGTGTATCGTCAATAACTAATTCAATTGTTGCAATTTTACAACTTGCTCTTTCTATGGATTATTCTATAATGCTATCAAATAGATATAAACAAGAAAAAGCAAATCATTTAAACAAAATAGATGCAATGAAGGAAGCTTTATATCATTCATTTGCTGCCATTTCAAGTAGTTCTGTAACTACAATAGTTGGTTTACTTGCTTTAGTATTTATGAGTTTTACAATTGGGAAAGATTTAGGCATTGTATTAGCAAAAGGTGTGCTACTTAGTTTATTAAGTATATTTTTCTGCTTACCAGCACTTTTATTAATCTTCGATAATTTAGTTGAAAAAACACATAAAAAATCACCAAAGTTTAATTTATCAAAATTAGGTACAAAAGTATATAAAATAAGATACATTCAAGCTTTTGCCGTAATTGCTTTGTTTATAGCAGCTTACTTATTAAAAGGTAATATAAATGTTCTATATACTGGTTCAGAACAAGATAAAGTAGGAAAGGTATTTCCAGCTACAAATCAAATAGCAATTGTGTATGCAAATGAATATGAGAAATTAATGACATCTTTCTGTAAAGATTTTGAAAAGAATGAAAATATAGATCAAGTTTTATGTTATTCAAATACTATAAATGAGAAATTAGCTTATAATGAATTAAATGACAAATTTGAAGACTTAGGTCAGGATACAAAAGTAGATGAATATTTAATAAAGATTATTTATTATAATTACTATAATAAGGAAAACAATAATAAAATGACTTTAAATGAGTTTATTTCATTTATTAAATCAGATGTTTATAGTAATGAAAATTTAAATAATCAAATAGATAGTAAAACTAAAGATAATTTAGATTTATTAACTAATTTTACATCAAGTAATGAAATAAATAAAAAGAGAACAATTACGGATATAGCAAACATATTAGGAATGAATGAATCAGATGCTTCAAAAATATTAATTTATTATAATAGTAAGAATTTGGATACGAAAATAACTATAAAAGATTTTGTCAATTTTATGCTAAATGATGTAGCCAATGATAAAGAGTATTCTTCAAATTTAGATTCAAATACAATATCTAAATTACAAACTTTACAAAAGTTTACTAATACTGATTATATAAATAAAAAAATGAATGCTCTTGAATTATCTAATATGTTTGGAATAGATAAGAATTTAGTAGAGCAATTATTATTATTTTATAGAACGACATCAGAGAGTACCACAAAAATTTCGTTAAATGAATTTGCTACATTTACTCTAAATTTAGCAAGTAATGATAAATATAAAAGTTTATTTGATGAAGATACAATCAACTCATTGTCACTTTTAAAAATAATTAGTGATGAAAATATTATTAATCAAGAAATAGATGCTACAAATATGAAAAACAGTTTAAATAGTATTGGAGTGAGTTTAGATGATGAGGCAATAAATATTTTATATATCTACTATACTGGATATAATACAAATACTAAATTAACATTAAATGAATTTGCTAATACTGCTATTAGTATTTCAAATGATGATAAATATAAATCTTATTTTTCAGATGAAACTATTAGTTCATTAAATAATATTATAAATCTAAATACATATTATGATAAATCACTTCCTAATACTAACTTATATGATATGTTTGGAATAGATGATGAAAGTGCTGCAAAATTAAATTATGCTATTACTGGTAATGTTACTGGAAGTTATACCATGACACCATTAAATTTTGTAAATACTTTGCTTGGTAATGAAGAAATATCGTCATCTTTTGGTGAAAGTAATTTAAAATCACTTAAATTAGCTGCATATATAATGTCTAATATTAGTACGAAATATGATGTTAATAGTTTAAGTGATACATTATCTCAAGATAAAAATATAGTAAGTTTTATATATGGTATTTACGATTATAAAAGTAACAATTTAAAAAATATTTCAATTAAAAATCTAGTTAATTTTATTTATGACAATAAAAATAATCAAATGGTATTGAAGTATATGCATGATAATGCCGATAAATTAGGATTAGCACATATGGTTGTAAATAATACAAATACCTTATATAGTTATAAAGAGATTAGTAGTATTACAGGTACAAGTGAAGAAAAAACTAAAATGATATATGGAGTTTATGACTATAATACAAAAGATACCAAATTAACTCCATTAGAGTTATGTAATTTAATAATAAATAATTCTAATAATGAATTATTAAAGAATAAGATTAGTTCATCACAATTAAAAGAATTAAAATTAGTAAAAGAAGTAATGACCAGTACACTAAATAGTACAAAATATAGTGCTTCTAATTTAAGTTCACTACTTGGAATAGATAACGAAAAAATGAGTTTACTATTTAGTTTATACAATTCAAAATATATAAAAAACGGACAGGAAATATCTTTATATAACTATGTTAATTTTATTGTAAATAATGTAATGAATAATAAAAACTATTCAAATAACTTTGATTCTAGCAAGAAAGAAAAACTTAATACAATTAATAAAATAATGAGCAATTCATTAAATAATTATAAATATACTTCAAATGAAACTTTTGGAACATTGAAAGTATTGAGTGATAATTTAGATCAATCATTAATTGATTTAGTTTATATGTATTATGGAAGTAGTAATGAATACAATGATTCTTGGAAAATGACAATAGAAGAATTTATCAATTATATAAATGATGACATATTAACTGATTCTAGATTTGATAATTTCATTGATAAAGGTAAAAGAAACAAAATAATTGATGCAAAAAAGACTGTAGATAAATCAAAAAAAATGATAGTATCATCCAAATATTCTAGAATAGTATTAAATACAAGTTATCCATTTGAAGAACAGGAAACATTTGATTTTATAAATGATATTCATGATAAAATTGGTGATAAAGAAGATATCTATGTTGTTGGTAACTCTCCAATGGCAGTAGAAATGAGTAAAACATTTAATGGTGAACTAAATAGAATAACAATTTTAACGATGATATTTATATTTATTGTTGTTGCATTAACTTTTAAAGATTTAATTATTCCTTTGGTTCTAGTTTTAATTATTCAAACAGCAGTATATACTACCATGAGTGTTATATCTCTATCTGGCGGTTCAGTATATTTTATTTCACTTATAATAGTTCAAGCAATTTTAATGGGAGCAACAATAGATTATGCTATTGTATATACTGAGTATTACCGAGAGTCAAGATTAACAATGGGAGTAAAAGATGCAATAATAGATGCCTACAATAGGTCTATTCATACTATAATTAGTTCTTCATCAATTTTGATAATTGTTACATTAGTAGTTGCAGGATTTGCTTCTGCTATTGCGGCTAAAATATGTGAAACAATATCACAAGGTACATTTGTTGCAGCATTATTGATTTTACTAGTATTACCTGGTGTATTAGCAGCTACTGATAAATTTATCTGTAGAAAAGGCTATTATAAG
>CAMKNB010000060.1 GCA_946414095.1 uncultured Mycoplasmatota bacterium | reverse complement strand
CTTTTATCTGTATTATATAATTCTTGTTTTAATTGGAAATATATTTTATTAGCAATTTCTTTTGTTATACCATATCTATATTTTTCTAAAAATTCCCACCATTTACCAAACCCCATTGACATAGGAATTTTGAAATCATTATTACTATGATATAATTGATGACATGTTTTGCATAGCATACATACACAAAGTCTATGTTCCTCGTGTTCTATTCTTAATAATTCTGCTAAATCAAAACTAGTTAAGCACCCATAAGTATTTATTATATGCTCTGTAATTATCATTGCCATATCATATATTGTTAATCCCAAATGATGCATTTCTAATGTTGCTACATCATCTTCTCCAGCAATAATATTTGGATGTAATTGGCATCTATTTAATCCCATGTGAATTAAATATCCTTTATAGCTTTTATAAAAATTAGAAGTTCTTACCATTGATATAGCAGAATATAAAAAGTTTCTATAATTATCCACATCAGTTAAAGTTTCTCTTGTTTGAGAAAATGTTATTATAAATGGATTATTTGGAGAATATAAAGTTGGATTATATGGATTAGTACAAAAGATATCTGGAATATCTTTTTCTACTTGTATTGCATCTATTAATTTATTCATATTGGACCTCCGATATATCATAAACAAGTTAGAACTAATGAGTATAGTTATTATAATGTACAAATATAATGAATTCTACATAGTATTAATAATGTAAAATTAATAGAAAGGAGAATTTAAAAAATATATGAGTGATTTAATGATTACGAAAAGTTATAGTAATAATCCTTTCGTTGATATTCTTTTATACTATACTAAAATTTTAGCATTCGGTTCAATTGTTAAAGATGAAGATGAAGCAGAAAGAAATGAAACAGAAGAAAGTATTTTAGCAGGAGATATTTATGTATCTTGTGTAGAAAAAAATGTTATCTTTGAAATGTTTCATTATGATAGAGAATTATTAACTTCTGTAGGAATTACTGATAATGCTCTTATAAATAGATGCATTAATAATATTAATTATATTCCTAAAGATAAGAGAAAAGAATTAACAGAATTAGCAAGATTAAAATATATAGATAAATATGAAGAACTCAATAATTATTACAGGAAATTATGTGGGTTACCTAAGTTAGGTGAATATGGAATTCCTATTAAGGATTATGAATATGAATTTGACGGTGGAGTTAATCCTTGGAATGTAACTTATGTTCATGAGTTAGACCATGAAGCTGTAGTTTATCTTAAACAAAGAGGTATTCTGGATATAATGAGAATAGATTATCCAGATGCTGATTATTTAGATTATATTACTTGTGGTATTGATCCATATAAACTTAGAAAAGCTTATAGTTTTCAGTTAGTATATTATCCAGATGCAGATAAAGGTGTAATACAAGAAAAGTTTATTTCTAAATATAATGAGAATAGACTTTTTGTAATATCTACATTTTATTCTGAAGGATTAAAAATTACATCAGATTATTATAATAACTTTATTGGTTTTATTATAATGATTATGACTATTACTGATATGCTCGTTGAAACTAATGAGCATATTATTAAAAGAGATATATTAGACAGAAGATGTATTCAATATATATTTGAAATGTATGGTATACCCTATTATAATTCTATCCCATTAAGATATCAGTATAGAATGTGTAAAAATATAAATCAATTAATTAAATATAAATCTTGTCCTCAAGGTATGTTAAATTTAATTGATTTATTTGGTGCAGAAAATGTAGAAGTATTTAAATATTTTATTCTCAGAGATAGAAATGTAGATAAATGGGGAGAATTAGTTTATAATACAACCACAAAAACTGTAGGTAAATTTAATGATTTAATTATTCACGATCAAGTTATAGTTCCTGGAAATGATAATTTATCTACTCAATTAAATGGAAATATAATTAATATAGATTTTCCATTTGATAACTATTTATCATCTTCAAATAATAAAATATATGTTTGGGGTGATGATAAATTACTAGTTAGAAATACAGATTATACTTTAAGTCAAAATAAAATAGATTTAACTGATTATACTTTATATAATAAAATAAGAGTAGATTTCTATTATAATAGAAATGCTGTTCCTAATGTAACCGATATAGTTGTAGATAAAGATCATGCATTCTATGTATATAGTAATGAAATTTTAACTAAAGAAAAAACATTTAAATTTACAGTGCCATATTCTAATTATTTATTAGAAAATAATGATATTATGGTTGTAATGGATGGAAAATATTTAATTCAACCAAACGAGTATACTGTAGATATTAGTACTAAAGAAATTACTTTAAAAAATTCTTTTAGTGGAACCAAAAAAGTTACAGTATATTGTCTATATAATAATGGTAAATATTTAGATACTAGATTTAAACGGTTTTCTATTAAAGCAACTTCAAATGGACAAACAGAATTTGAATTAAAGTATACTTCAGATAATAATAGCACTGTACCATTTAAAGACTATGTACAAAATGGAAATGCATTCTTTGTAACTTATCAGAATAGATTTTTAGTAGAAGAAATAGATTATACTGTTGATTATTCTTCCGGTAAAATAACGTTAATTAATATTACTATTCCTTTGAATAAAGAACTTATTATTCACTATTTATATTCTACTTCATCTATATCTCAAGAGGTTACTATAAATAAAAAAGAAGTAATATTAACTGCTGTTGAAAATTTTCAAACAACTTTTTCTTTAATAGATGATAATGGTGAGTCATTATTACCATTTCCAGGATATAATAAAACTGCTTATAAAGTATATGTATCTATTAAAGGTAATTCAAGATTTTTAGATGAAGATTATTATGATTTATATAGTAAAACTCTTGTATTAAGAGATTCTTCATTATATATTATGCCTGGCGATGAAATTAAAATTTTATTTGTTTATGGCCCATACGAAACAATGAATAGTTTAGAAATAACAAGAAACTTTAGTATGAGTACAGAAAATTTCCAAAGAAATATAAATATAACATTGCCAGAACCTAATTTTTTATCTGTATCAAAAGGTAAAGTTATAGTAGATGTTTATGGTAACTATTTAGATGAAAATGATTATATTATTGATGAATCTACTTCTATTTTAACTATAACTAATTCAGATAAATTACCTGCTGCAAATCAAAAAATAAATTTATTATTTATAAAATCTAATATTAAAGAAAATGGTATTAAACTTAATCAAACCAAATTATTTATAGATTCAGATAATCAAACAGATTTTATTATACCTAATCCGTTTATTGGTTTTAATGAATTAATAACTGATAAAATGTATGAACAAAATACTATTCTTTTACTTAATAATATTCCTATAAATTCTAATAATATTAGTATAACTAAAATACCATCTGGTTTATATCAGATTACTTTATCTAATACTAATATTAAAATTACAGATACTTTAGTATTACTTCAATTATATAATAGATGGTATTTAAATAATCCTATTACTAATATACATGAATTTAAAACTACAGTAAACACTGAAGAATCTATAGATAATAATTTAGTAGCAAAAATACCATTTCCTTTTGAAAATTATTTAGAAAATGGATGGTATATGTTTGTAACTGATACTTTTGGAAATATATTGTATCGTTCAGAAAATGATATAGGTCCACAATCTGAAGTATCGGTAAACAAAATGGATATAATAGATAATCATTTAACATTTTTAAATGTAAATGATATATTAGAATATAATAAATTAGTATATAATTTTATTTATTTTGATGATAGCTATGTTGAAGAAATAGAAGAAGAAGATTATGAAAAGAATTATAACTTAAAATTTATTCATACTCCATTAAGTGATGATTATTTTTCTAATTATATAATGGATAGAACTAATACGTTGCCATATGATACAGTAACATCAGATGATGTTTTCTGGGATGGTGTTGCTTATGAATATGATAGAGGAGCATCACACGAAAGAGTAAAAAGTGAAATTTTAAGAAAAAAATTTAATTACGAAAGAAGTAAATATTTTAGCCTTCATTATATTATAGATATTGCTGAAATGTCATTTCAAATTTCATATTTTTATAATATGCTATATGATGACGTATTTATTGAAAATAATCTTAAAATTAAAGTTCCAGTTATAGCAGCTTATAGAGAATTCAATATTGCTCATTTATTTGTTTATATGACAGCATTAACTTATTTATATATGGCTGAAAAACCTGGAGAAAAAATATCATCTTCTATTATGGATACTACTTCTAAAGTTTTATATATAAAAGGATTTAATTTTAAATCTGATTTAGAAACTCTTAGAAAATGGATAATTAAAAATAGAAGATATATTAAAGATTTTCCAGCTATACAAAAAGTAAATGAAAATAATGAACCGTTATATATTGATTCTCAAACTGGTGAAGTAACTACTAATGCTAAATCAGAAAATAAAATTCCTAACGAACCTATGTGGAATTTTATTAATAAAGATACTTTGAATCAATTTGGATTTGACGATGGTACTGGACAAATTAAAGATATAAATTCATTTGTTGATATATTTATTCATAATAAGTCTATTTATAATTTAGTAGTACAATCTATGTATAATGCTACAGATTATGATATTTATTCTATATGGAGAACACTATATGGGAGTTTAATGGTTTATGAAAATAATATGAAATTCTTCCATATTACTGATGAAAATGGTAATGAAAGAATGGCATCTACTCTTGATGAATTTTTAAAATACAAAGATAGTGAATTATATAGAGATTTACAATATATAGAAAAAATATCAGATATTCAAACAAGAAAAGAATTTATTATAGATAGAATTGCAGATATTGTATATTTATTAGAAGAATATTTTGATAAAGATA
>CAMKNB010000059.1 GCA_946414095.1 uncultured Mycoplasmatota bacterium | reverse complement strand
AAAATAATCTTGGACTTCCTTTTTATTTATGTGAACTATTTGGGGTTCACTTCATAAACTTCCTTTTATTCTTGCTCAGTTTTATTATTACAAATTATATCATCACCTGAGAATTTACAAGTACTTGTTCCATCCCCATTGTCAACACAATTTGTTGCTTGTGGACAAATATAGTTATTTCTCATTTCATCATTATTTATTATGTATAATCCAAATAAACTAATTGAAAAAAATACTGCAGCCAATATTCCAAGAACAAAGCAAGTTTTAGCCATTCCCATTCCTTTTTCATTCTCATTAGCTCTAATTTGTTTTTTAGCAACACCAGCGATTATAGTTTGAATAATTGCTAATACTACCATACCAACAATAACATAAGTTGGTTCAATCAAATCACTTGGTACCCACAAAAGAGCAACATTAACAATTAATAAAACTAATGCAACAATTGCTAAAGTATTTGTTTTCTTTTCCATTTTAACTACTCCTTCCTATTATAAGAATATCATAATTATATTTTATTGTAAAATTATTTTTTATAAAGAACATGTCTATATTTAATTCCTTCATCCTCATTCTCTTTTAATACTTCCATATCGTATAAGCTTTTGTCAAATGTAGGAAAATATGCATCAGCATTTTTATCTTCTGCAGCTATTTCAGTTAAATAAAGCTTATTTGATAAATCAAGAAAAGCCTTATATATAGAAGCACCCCCTATTACAAATAACTCTTCATTACTATCTTTATAATCTTTTAATAAGTCATCTATAGTATTATAAACACTTACTTCTTCTGGGAAATTATTTGATGAAGAAATTACAATATGATGTCTATTTGGCAACATACGAGGAAGAGACTCAAATGTACGTCTTCCCATTATTATTGTTTTACCAGTTGTAGTTTCTTTAAAAAATTTTAAATCTCCTGGCAAATGCCATATGAGAGCATTATCTTTTCCAAGTTCATTATTTTTGCCTATTGCAGCTATTATTGAAAAACTCATAATACACCTACTGAGCTATTGGGAATTCTATTTTACCCATATGTTTATAATTCAAAACTTTAACATCTTTCAAATCTTTAGAATTATCAAAATCAAAGAAATCATGAATATCTGGATTTAACCACATTTCAGGTTTAACTGGAGCTAAAATCATATCAATCATTTTAATTTCAGTGTCAATAAGTTTAAATTCTTTTGATTTTTTATCTTCAATTTTATCCAATTTTTCAAGAAGAATATTATTTAATTTTTCTAGGTCTTCTCTACTCATTTTAGAAAGTTCATCAAATCTTTCTCCTCTTTTAATTTGTTCTTTAATTCCATCAACTTGATTTACATAAATATGAGCATCTTTAATAGAATGCTTGTATGTACCAGGCTTCAAGTTGGTAACTTGCGCTACCATCATCAAGAATGTAGCATATTGTGTTATGTTAAATGGAAGTCCCAGTGGCACGTCACAACTTCTTTGATGAACAAGTAAATTTAATTTTCCATCAGTTACATCCCATTCTGTTGACCAAACACAAGAAGGTAAGACTGCTGTTCTTAAATACTCATCTTGCCATAAACTTTTAACCATTCTTCTATCAGTTGGATCTTTTTTTATTGTTTCAATTAATGTTTTAGCATGCTCGTATCTATCTGTAATAAATCCATATGCTGTTCCAATAGTACCTGCATATTTTTTACCATACCATTTTGCCATTTTAATAGTTTTACCAGGTATTAGACTTTTAGCTTTCATTATATTACCATCTTTATCTTTTTTTACTTTAAACTCGTGACATCTACCAAAAGGATCATCTACTGGTACACTCTTTGGATCAATTACTTCTACTTCCTTATCTGGATCATATTCACCATATGGTTCATATATTCTATATATTCCATCACTATCTACCATCCATTCATCCCAAATATGTACATTTCTTTTTTGAAGTTCTTTTACATTATTAGAACCCATTTGCCATATCCAAAGCATTTCAGTAACTGCTTGTCTATGAAATAATTGTTTTGTAGTTAATATTGGAAATTCTTTTGATAAATCAAAATTCAATTCATAAGATGGTATTTTAATAGTATTAATACCAGTTCTATTTTCAACCTCTACTCCTTCTTCTAATATTTTTTTACATAACTTCAAGTATTCTTTATCCCAATCAGTCATTAATATTACCTCCTTTTAAAACCTTGTCATTTTTTTTATTCTAACACTTTTACTTTCTAAAAGTGTATCAACCACATTTTTAATTTCCTCTGATATTTCATCAATTGATTTAATATCAGATAATTCTTTATATTCACTAGTTTTAATACAATTTATATAATGCCAATTATACATTTTAGCTATATCTACATATGTCTTTTCAGCATGTCTTAAATGACTCTCTGAGTTTTCATTTCCATCCCCAGCTTCCCTAGATTTTCTTAATTCTTTAGCAGCTTCAAATGGCATATGTAAAAATATCACTTCATCTGGTCTAGGTAATTCGCATAAATCAAATTCTAATTTTTCGATAAATCTTAATATTTTGTTTCTCTCTTCTACAGTCTTTGCTTTACCTGCTTGATGTCCCATATTAGACATTGTATATCTATCTAAAATAATTACATCATTTTTATATAATTCTTCTTCTATTTCATTTAAAAAATTATATCTTCTATCAGCTGCATAATATAAACTACTTACAAGTGGATCAACATTAGCTGATGTTTCTTCAAAGAAAGAATCACCAATTTCTTTTTTACCTAAATATGGTCCACCTACTATTCTACCAGTTGATGAATTATAAATTGGGAAAGAATAACTTTTAACTTTTAAATCTTTACTTTCTAAATATTCTAATAATTTTTTACTTTGTGTTTCTTTACCAGAACCATCTGTACCTTCGATTACAAGTATTTTTGCTCTTTTCATAAACCTCTCCTATATAAAAAAATAACATGAGTAAAACATGTTAAATTTCATTCATTAACATTAATATTACCTCTACACTGATTATAACATAAGTATTTTTTGAATAAAATACCCAAACATTTTTTATTGATATTTTTTTTACATATGATATAATACTTTCAATATTTGAAGGGGATTAAAATGAATAAAATAATTCAAAAATATAAAGAATTAACTCATAAATATAACTCATTATGTTTTAAAATTAAAGGTGATAAAAAATTTACTTTAGGTATCGTATCTAATAATGGCCCTATTATTATAGAACTAGATAATAAATATTATGATGAGTTTAACGTAAAAAAAATATACGATATTAATAATTTTGATAATGTTATATATGCAGATGATTCTATACTTAATTCTACAGTTTTTGATAATGTATCATATTTTATAATAAAAGATAATACTTTATATGATTATTATGGTAATTGTGAAACAGTAATAGTACCAAGTAACGTTTTAAAAATTGGATATGAAGCATTTAGAGATAATGTTTTTATTAAAAATGTTATTGCAGAGAATGCTACAGAAATAGTTCATTATGCATTTAGAAATAATCCGAACTTAAAATCACTTTATATTCCTAATTGTATTTGGATTGGTAATATTTTAAACTGCCCTAATTTAAAAGAATATACATTATCTGGTTTTGTAAATGGGTTTATAAATGAAGATAACAATTATGATTATTCTATTATTAATGTAGGATTATCATCTTACTTTTTTGATAGTAGTATTGAAGATGAATTTATGAAAAAATTTAATGTTATTAAAGAAAATCCAAATGAACAAATACAACTTGTTAAAATAAGTAAAAACGAAAGATTATTTAGAAGTGTAAATAATAACAAAAGAAACCAAACAATAATTGCTCTTGCTAATACAGAAAGGCTTTTTTCTTCTCTTCCAGAATCTATAAAAGAAATATTTTATACAACTAGCCATGAGCTATATATAGTTGATAGTCTTCCAGATGCTGGATGGTACATAGCAGAAGATAAAAGTATTATTTTAAGAGAAGATGGTATATTACTCTCATTTTATCATGAAATTGGTCATATGATAGATGCATACTTAAATAATATAAGTTCAACAGAACATTTCATAAGAATATATTATATGGAAGCTAATAATTTATATAAAAATTGTAATAATTCATTAAGATATAAATTATTTGAACATTGCTCAAAAGATGAACATGAGTATTTTGCAGAATCTATACAAAGATATTTGAAAAAGGATGAAAGTTTTATAACAGATTGTCCTAATACATTTATTTTTATAAAAGAAATTCTTGAAGAACTTGAAAATAAATACAATTGTAATTATTTACTTAAATTAGATAAATAATTATGGTAAAATATATTTAGGATGTGAATAAAATGGATAAGCAAAAAACAATTGTATTCAAAGTTAGTGATAATATAAAAGAACAAATGATAGAACACTATAAAGATATGGTTACAGGAAAACCACCATATTCAATATTTCAAGTAAAAGAATATGATTGTGTTATTACCCTATATGAAAGTGGAAAAGTTATGTTTCAAGGAATTGGAGCTGACATAGAAGCTAACATGTGGAAAGATCTTGAAAATCACTATAATGATAGAAATATAGATGAAGAAATAAAACAAAAAGAAGAAAAAACAAATAATAAAGAATACTATTATTATGATGCCATTGGAAGTGATGAAGTTGGTACTGGAGATTATTTTGGCCCTATCATTGTTACTGCTACTTTAGTAGATAAAAGTACAAGAAAGCTTCTTGAAGATTTAAAAATAATGGATTCTAAAAAAATGACTGATGATAAAATTAGAAGATGTGCTCCGATTATTATGAAAAAACTTCCTTACGTTACATTTACTCTATCTAATCAAAAGTATAATGAACTATCTAATAAAGGATTTAATATGAATAAGATTAAAGCTGTTCTTCATAATAAAGTACTTTATGAACTTTCTAATAAAGGTATACCATATCATAAAATAATAGTTGACCAATTCACCACTCCAAGAAGTTATTTTAGTTATTTAAAACAAGAAAATATTACTGAAAAAGTGACTAAGATTACATTCTTAACTAAAGGTGAAAGTGCTCATCTATCAGTAGCAGCTGCTAGTGTTATAAGTAGATATTTATTTTTAGAAGAAATAGACAAACTATCAGAAAAATATAAAATTAATATTTTAAAAGGTGCTAGTGATAAAGTAGAT
>CAMKNB010000058.1 GCA_946414095.1 uncultured Mycoplasmatota bacterium | reverse complement strand
GCACGTACATTATGTTCGCCAGCTTTTGGCATTTCAGAGAGAGCTTTATAACCAAATTTGGTTTCATCAAAGATGGTACGTTCATTTACCCAATCTAAGAATTCTTTAGCTTTCTTAGTAATACCAGGTCCAGTAATAGGATAACCATTAAAGTTAACTGATACTTCAGACCAAGCAATTTCACCTTTAGTGTAGTTATACATCTGTAAGTTAGCATCTGTAGGTTGGCAAGATACTAATAAATAAGCTTTTTCAATCTGAGTAGCTGTATTATCAGTTACAAAATACAAGAATTCAAAAGTCTCATGTTCGTACCCTGCTTCTAATTCAGAATTACCTTCAGGTTTAATTAATCCATGATATCTCTTAACTTGAGTACGAGGATCTTTTACACCACGTAAGAATAATTCATGAGTCTTAGTAATAATAGAACCAGATCTTTCGTAATATCTCATAGAGAATGCAGAACCAGCTTGTTCTGTTACTCTTGTGATAATTGGTAAAGTATTAATACCATCATTTAAGTCACCAGTTTCAACTGTCATGTTATCAATACCATCAAGAGATCTAAAATCATACTCAAGAATATGACAATAGCTATTAATTAATCTAGCATACTGATCGTTTTTATTACGAAGTTTATCTAAGAAATCAGGAATTTTCAATAAGAACATGAAAGCATAACCGGTTTCAAAGTTATTCCACTGATATAAGTTAGAATAGTCAGCTACACCACGTGATAACATGTATCCAGTGACATCACGAGGTTCCATTTGATGTGTAAAAATAGAATTTACTTTTTGAGTTGTAATATCTGTAGTTGCCATGTCAAATTGTCCTCCTTTCTTTATTCGTTAACTGCAGTAATCTTAAAGATTTCAGACTGAATGAAGTCACGGAATACAACTTCAATGGCAGCATAGAAAATCTTATTGTGCTGATAGTTAGTATCCTCAATATATTTAACTTCAATTCTCTTAAACAGACTAGCATATTTATTAATAATAGCTTCAACGTCTTTCTTATAATGAACAAGATCTTGACCATCTAAGAAAGTATATCTGTTCTTAGGACACATTCTACGAATTTCACGAATAATATTCTGAACTAATACTACATTATTAATCCAAGATAACTGAGTATACTGTTCCTGAGAGGTATATTCAGTATCCATTACAGGAACTTCGTTATAATATGCAATATAATTTAATCTATAATCATCAAAATATTTCTTTTGATCATAAGTATTAAGATTATTTTGACGTTTCATAACTCTCTTGGGTTTAAAATTAATAGTTCCTGGAACAATAGAGTTTTCAAAAGTTACACCGTATGCAATACCAGCAAATGGTCTATTAGCACCATTAATAAAATGAGATACCCATTTAACTACTAAGTCATACATTACAGTTACAGTAACTTGTTTTCTATAGAATGGTTCTAAAACATCATAGCTATTAATATAAGTAGCAGCAAATCTAGATTTAGTATACCATTTTGCTGCTTCTTTAATGTCTACCATATTAGTAGGAGCAATACCAATATCTCTAAAATACATTAAATCTTCACGCCAATCAGCTAATTGACAAATTGTTTCTTTTACAGCTTCTGGATAGTTAGCATCAAATATGCAATAAATAGGTGTATTATCTAAATCATAAATGTCATCACCATTAGCTGCTCTTCCATCAAATACTTCTATAGTTTTTGTTAAATATTCTTTATTCATTTCATCCCACGGTAAAGTAGGATCATTAGGTGTATCACCAAATGCACCATTTGGATTTTCACCATTAAGCAAACCAGTTCCTGCTGGATTAGCAAAATCTATAGAATCTATATCTTTTCTAATTGTAATTTCATTTAATGGTATATCAAATGTATCTTTACCAAACAATATATCACAATGTGCTACTGTTTCTTCATCTAATCCGGATATTTCAGATACCTTTTTAACGAATTCATACCATTCAGAATCATAGAATTTAGAGCACAAGAAATAAGAATTTTGAGTAATAATACTATAAATACCCATATTTACTGGAACTTCAGATCTAACAGATGGGTATTCTGTAATCATTGGATCAAAGGTAAAATATAATGTTTCTAATACTTCGCCTTCTTCAATTACCTGTAATTGATATTTAATATATCTAACAGGTCTACGAGTAGCAGTATCTGCAGTAATACGAATCTTTTTATTAGATTTACCTCTTCCAGTATCTGTTAAAGTAAATAATAAGTAATCGGAATATTCAGTTTGTTTTTCTACTTCTTGTCCATCTTGTTCTTCAGTTTCCATTAATGGTTCATTTGGAGTACCATTAGCAGATTCTGGTTCAGTGGTTTCTTCTCCAGTTTCAGAATCGATATATAATAAACTACCGTCTGCATTTGTTTTTTGTTTTATTTCTGTACCAGAAACACCATCATTATTAATACGAGTATCAATAATTTTAGTTTTTTCTGTTCTAATTATATTATTAAATACTTCATTTATATCATTAGTTCCAGCAATACTAACACCATTTACTGGTGCTGGATATTCAATATCATATCCATCAATTCTATAAGAAATTTCACAAGTTTCTACCATTATTGGATCATTAGCCCCATCAGCAGGATCATTTACTTCAGTATTAGTTTCTTTATCGAGATATAACAGATTACCATTTTCATCTGTTTTTTGTTGTTCACCTCTAGTAACTCTAGCAATTAAAGAAAGATTAGCTAATTTAGAATCATTAGCAACAATACGCTTAGCATATTGTAAACCACCAGCTTGTGCAATTGCTGATGCTTGAATTAAAGGTTGACCGTGTCTGAAAAAGTCATGTTTATAACCAAAAAGTTTGAACCAAGTATCGCCACTAATATTTTTTTGGAACTGCTCAGGTCCTTTATCAGACGAAAAAACCGTCATAAATACGGGGCGATCAATACCATCACCTTCTGGAGCATTTAATCTCGCTATAGTAGTTTGATCATCCCAAATAATAGTTGTATTAGGTGCAGCCATTATTTATTTTCCTCCTTATTATAAATTAAAATACTTTTATTATTTATAAAATAGTCTTTAGTCGTTCTAATAAATCAGAAAGATTAAAGAAAACTTTTAATGATATGTTCTTATTATGCATTAGTTCTCTACACATCTTCACCAGTTAAAACTCTTTCTAATGGAGAAGTTATTTTATTTTTATTAACAGATGCATATACTAATGCTTGATTAAAATTATTTGACGATATAGCAGAATAAGGAGATACTAATCTTGCTATATCTATTATAGAAATAGATTTATAATCGTGCATATTAGTTGAACCTGTTAATCTAAATGGTTTAGATACATCTTTAGTAGATCTACATAGTTCTCCTATTACAATTCCGAAAAGTTGTAATGATATATCATAATCATTATCATTATAAGAAATATTATCTATGAAATAGTTTTGAATTTTATCATAAGGTATAGTATTAGAAATATGACCACCGATAATAAAAAGATTTATTAAATCTTCAGCATTATCCATGTCAACTGGAACATGAATATCTACGATTACAACATCATCTTTTTTATAACATAATACTCTATAATCTTCTGGTTTAGATTCTTTAATTAATTTAACTGATTTAAGTTTTTCAACTTTATACGGTTTAGTTACAAATCTAGTAGGATAATTAAATTGTCTTAAAGTAGACATTTTATTATTTTCTTTTAAAGCATAACTAAATATACCTAATAATGAAATACAATCACCTTGGTATTCAGCAACCTTTAAATCAAAATATTTTTCTGGAATATAAAAATATAATTCTCCATCTGATTTAAATAATATGGAATCTCCGCTTTGTTTGAGAAAAGAAGGTAAAGTTTCATTCACAATATAATTCCTCCTTTCATATCGAATTAATAGATTGTTTAAAATCTAAATATTAAGAGCAATATATTTTTAATTTATATATTATAATATTGATTATTTGAGTAATAAGGAGGATATCTTATGACTAAAATTATTCCAGATAGAGAAATTAAATTTCTTATTTATTCAACATTTAATTTTGCAAATGGAAAAATTAACCCATTTCTTATTTGTAATGATTTTCGAATATCATTTAAACCTACAGATAAATTTATAGGAACTAATTACTATAATAGGATAGGTGTTAACTTTTATAAAATAAAAGAGCATTTAAAAGAAATAATTCCTATAAATAAATCTTTAGTTATTTCTACGGATAATATTCAAAGACTTGAAATAATCAAACTAGTATGCCACGAATTAGCACATTCTGCTCATTGTAGATATCTAATGGAAAAGAATTTAGATAACGATAAAATAGTTCAAGTCTATACAAATTTATGGTTATATAATAATATAGAAAAATTATTTTCAAATATAGGATTTGCATTTGATAAATATATAAAAAAATGGTTAATATTAGAAGCTAATAATTTAGTTCTTATACCTAGAAATATATATTTAAAAGATTATACTGATGAATTAGAACAAATAGATTTAGTTAAATTAAAAAGATTTAATGATGAAAATTTTATATTATTAACAAAAGATAATATTAATTTAGATTTATCAGCCACATTCTCAAATAAATTTGGAATAGATATTTATAAATTATATACTCCAGATTCTACTAAACATGTTTTATATTTATATAAAGATATAGAAAAAACTCAAAAAGCAGTATTAATGGGAAATAATATAAATCCGATGAGATTATATTCATTTATTAGATATTTATTATCTAAAGATGTATACAGTAATACTGAATTAAAATATGATGAAAATTCATATAGTATAATACCACATTTAAAAACAAAAATAATATTTTAAAAGAAAGGAATTAAATAAAATGGCTGCACCCTCATCAACATGGATATTTAATACAGTAAGCAATATTATGCAACATTTGTATTTTAATATTACTAAAAATAAAGAATTACCCTTAGTATTAATGACCAATGTAGTAAATAAACATAAAATACGTATAATAGCAGAAACATCAAAAATTGCTGGTAAGAATACAATTAGGTTTTATTATGAAAATTTATTTAGATACATTGAAGGAAAAGAATTTTCTTGGGATATTAAATATCCTACAATAAAATATAAAGTATTAAAAGTAGTTGTACATGAGCTATTTCATATTGCACAAGACGAAACTAAATTTATAACAATTGACGAATTAGAAAAAAATATTAACGAGCAAACATTTTCTTATATTAAAAATAATAAAACAGAAATAGAAAAATGGTATGGTAAATTTACTATACCTAGAAAAGGAAGATAAAA
>CAMKNB010000057.1 GCA_946414095.1 uncultured Mycoplasmatota bacterium | reverse complement strand
GATGATCATGATGATGACGATGATGATCATGACGACGATGATGAATTTAAATTAGATGATCATGATCATGAAGAAATGATTGCTGGACCTGTTCCAACATCAGTAGATGGTATTAATGCTCCTGATAATGTTCCAGCAGGACCGGTACAACCATTATTTGATAATAATGCTGCTAACGAAGATAATAGTTTTGAAGATTCTATTGATGCTGCATTAATTGGTTTAGAAATGGATTTAGAAATGATTGATGATTCTGATATTAATGAAGAAGGAGATGTAACTGAAATGAATGAAAAAGAATATAACGAAGGCTATGCACAAGGTGTAGACGATGCTATTGAAGCAATTCTTGAAGAATTAGAAGATTCTGTAGATAATGATGAAATTATTATCGAGGATTCTGTAGAAGATGAATCAGAAGATACTTCTATGCTTGAAGATATTGAAGTAGAAGGACTTGATGATTTAGATGCATTAGAAGAAAGTTTAAATGATTTAGATAAAGTTGAAATTTTTAATAAGTTCGAAGGATCTGGTATCAATGATAAACAGTGGGGTCCCGATGATTTCTTAGTAGGTCCCGAAGGAAATAAAGATGAAAGTGGTTTAGGATCTAATCAGAATGATGATTCTTTACAGTTTGATGGAAAGACTGTAACTGGATTTGATAATATGGACGAAGATCCTTCTATTGATGATATGAGAATTAGATAATTAATTAAAATATACCCAGATACCTTTAAGGTATCTGGGTATATTTATTTTAAAAGTAATTATATAGGTTCTGGAATAACCAGAACCTATATAATTTGTGTAAAGCTTTTGGAGGGATGTTAAAAATTATTAAGACCTGCAACCATTGGAACAGATGGTTACTATATTGTTTTATTTATAGAATTCTATTTTTTAATTTTTATAAGTACACAAGTATAAGATAACGTTAAAATCGTTAAATTTTATATAAGAGAGGTATTATAATAATGCAAACTCATGGAATTGATAAAGCATATTATGTAGAAGCAGAAGGAGAAATAACTACAATATTATCTAATTTTAATACCAGTTTCATATACAATGTAGTAGAAGATTTAATGAGAGATAGATATACTACTTTCAATCTTATTCCAAAACCTAATTTTGTAGATTCATTAGAATTATCTTTTAAAGATTTAATTAGAATGTATCCTAATGATGCTGAAAATGCTAAATTACGAAGAACCAATGTCTATAAAGAAATAATAGAAAGAATTTCTAGAAATACTGGAGTTATGATTTATTATGACGAATATACAGATTTATACAGCCTTGCACGCAATATTTTTGATTTGTTTGTGTCTAATTATGATGGTTTTGTATTTAAGTTTCTATATAATTTCATTTATTCTCAGAAAGAGTTCATCTATAATGCATTGGATTTCGAAAAAATTAAAAAATCTAAAGATATAAGCACTTCCTATAATAAAATGACATATTCAGATCAAACAATGGCAATTATAAATGCTAATTTAGATCAATGTTTAAGATTTATAACAGCTCTTGATTTTAATGCACCGACGACTTTGTCATATATGTATACATCTGGTACTGAAATACATACTATGAATTTTTTATTAAATCACATAGATCAAGAAGCTGATTTATTTGATATACTTATTAAACCAATTATTACTAATGAAACTTTATATCCATTAGTATCTACTGCTTTAAAATTAGAAATTCAAAAAAATAACGTTACTATCGTTGATTCATATCAAGCAAATTAATTTAATAAAGGAGTATATAATATGGAAAAAGAAGTTAAAGAAGTTGAAAAAGAAACTACAATTGAAGATCTTAAAAAAGAAATAGAAAAAGAATCTAAAATTGATTTCAAAGAATTAATAAATCAAAAAATTGAAGCAGATACTAATTTTGAATTTGAAGATTTAACAGAAGATGAATACAAACAACTTTCTGAAGATGAAGTAAAAGTATTTAAAACAGGTAGAGCTTTATATTTAGATAATGAAAATAAATTAACTATGGAATGGTTAATTGAACAAGTATTAACTGAAACTGAGAAAAAAGAATATTATGAAGATATGAATGGGTTAACTGAACCTGAAAAAGAAAAATTAAATAAAGATATATTTGAACAATTAAAAGGTACTGCTATTTTAAAAGCTATAGATATTTATATGAAATTTTATAGAGATAGATTTAGCAAACAAGTTAAAGATGTAATGCAAAGAACATATCCTGAAGAAATTTTAAAGCATTATTTTGATATGAATAATAAAGAATTTGGTTACGATGAAGATAACAATGTAATCATTCATGATGAGGAAGAAACTGAATTTGATTATAAAAGAAAAGAAGCATATTTAGAATCCATTAATTTAACTAAACTTTTAGAATATTCAAAAAATAAATTATTTTTAAATAGGTTACTTAAGCAATGTAATAATAAACGATATTTTAGGCATTTAGATGATTTTAATTATTATATTGGTAGACATGTAAACAAATCAACAGGAACTCCAAATAATAAAACTAATACAGCAGATGCCTTACCTGACTTAATTGAAAAAATAGTATTTGATAGATTTACATATGATATTTATAAATTAAATGAAGGTAATAACTATGCTATATCCAGAGCTATAGTATACTTTATTGCAGATATTCTTAAGACTACACCATTAAGAGATCCTAGTATTTATTCTATTTATTTTTATAATATGAATTGTGTAGCATTATCTGAAATAGATAAGTATGATCATTTAACTGGTGCAGCTAAAAGATTCTATGACAATCTTGTAGACTTTATAACTAATATTTATTTATATTTTAAATTTCAGAAAAAATAAATTAGGCTTTGATAAGGGTAAGGTCTTAGACCTTACCCTTATTTACCCATTGACTAAATTAGGATTTAAGAAAATTTAATAGAATTATTCCTGGTAATAACCACACCCAATGAATTTTTCAATTGCAACATTCAGGTCGATGTTTTTAAAAGAAATATAAATATGAAAAGTATCATACCCAGGAGGTTCATTATTATCAACAAAGTTTATTACATAACGATTATTATTAGACGATAAATTTACTTCACATTCTGGGTATTTTTCTTCTGGGTATTTTTCCTTTACCATTTTATCAGCTAATTCGACAGTATCAAAAATACCCAAAATACTGACAGAGATATCCACACCATAATCAATGTCTACATCAACAATCTGAGATACTAAAATCATTTTTATACACTCCTTTTAAATAAAAATTTATTGTGAACTTAATTATTACATGGCACTAATATAATATATATTTTAAAAATTACAGAAAATAATAGGTGGTCTTTATAAAGACCACCTATATTACTTTTCAGAATTATGAGGTATTAATAGTTTATATAGTATATAATCAGCAGATACAATCATTATATCTTATTGTATTTAATATTATTCCCACATAATTATCTTTATTTGGTATATATACTATAATATCCATTAACCCATTAATATCAGTTCTAACCTTTGTTTTTAAAAATAATCCTTTATTTCTAAATAATACTTGTAATTCTTTATATTTTTCATTAAAATCGTTAGTTTCTATAAATAATTTATTATATAATACATCATGTATTTTACTACAATTGGATTTTATTGTTTCTCCACCTTGAGTAGTTAAATCAGTATTTAAAAAGTATTCTAATTCGTTTTCAATATCACTAAAAAAGTCTTCCATATTAAACTCCTTATAATTGTAAAATACCACTATAAGCACTTTTGGTATTTAATTTTGTAAACCCTACAGATTCTATTGGAAATGAACTTATATTATCTTTTATAATTGTATTATAATCGATAAATTCAAATATCCATTTTGGAACTGAAATATTATCCGGAATTGCTATAGAATTTATTTCTCTAGAATTTATATTAGATTTAGCATCTGTAAATAATTTAAATTTATCATTTATTAATAATTCTTTAAATTTATTAAATTTATCAATATTAATTGTTTTAAGTTTAGAATCTTCTAATATATTTAAATTAATTTTAGTTTTTATAATTAATAATGAATTCTGCTGGTTAAGATTTATCATAGGTTCTGATTCATCTTTTAATTCATTATAAATAATAGCTCCCTTAACACCTTGAATACGTTCTGGAGCTTTATAATTATCTATAGATTTAATTCTTACTGGTTTATAATAATCTATATTACCATTCATAATTGAATCTATAATTTTTCTTTCAAGTATTGCTATATCACTTAATATTTTTAATTGATTAACATTATCTACATTTAATATATCTTCATATAGTATCTTTTTAAGCTGATTACGGGTAGATTCTGGAAGTGTAGTTTTATCAATTTCAAGCCCTTTTACATCAAGCTTGGCATCCATATTGTTAGGTATTACATGACCTTCTTGAACCTCTATATGTGATGCATAATGTTTTTTAACTAAAGTTAATAAAATATGCTTAAATAAAAATTCATTTTTCATAATCATTAAACTTTTAGGATGTTCATCATTTATTGTATTATTAAGCATACTTATTCTATCAAAATATACTCTAAGAATTTTAGTTATCATATATACCATTATATTTATAATAGAATGACGTAATCCATCTTCTGGAATAATAATAATCGGATTAATTAATCTTTTCTGTTCTATTATTTGTTCATTTTGAAAATCATATACGAATTCTGTATCTGTTTCTTTCATATCAGTAATATGATTAATATCATTGTTATCAACTATATTTAAAGCATCTATCTCATAATTTTTAATTTTAAAATTACAGTATTTTACTTTATCTTCTATAAACTTATACCATGGATTAAGATTTATCATACAAGAATCTGTATCTACAACTACTACAACTTCCCGTATAAGTTTTTCTACCCTTTCTATTTTATCAATTACTTGATATTGATAATATACATATTCTTTTACAAGATCAGTTAATGTATCTAATTTTAATTCTATTTCTTTTGGAGCACTGTTAGGATCTAAGAATGGAGATTCCAATGAACCTAAAATATCTTTTAATACAGTTAAAGGAACTTCATTTTCAAAGAATTCAAACATATTATTTTTATAATATATTCTATTTAAATCTGATTGTTTAATCTTATTTAAAATATCCCATAATAAATTAGCTTCTTCTAATGATGGCATATAACAATTATAACCACAAGTTAATATTAATTTATTAAATACTAATTCTACTGGAATATTAGAATTTAATACTTCATTATCATTATATTTTCTTATTGGTGTTTCAGTAATTACATTATCTATAAACACCATTATTTCATCAAATGAACCAAATTTTGCATTATTTGCTAATAATGATTCAAATAACATTAATGAAGCAGATATAGAAGATCTTCCTTGTCTTGTTATTGAAGATGCTACATATATATTATAGAATATTGATGAAGGTGC
>CAMKNB010000056.1 GCA_946414095.1 uncultured Mycoplasmatota bacterium | reverse complement strand
GGTCTAATGTAATATTAGATGAATTTTTTACAATAAGTTTTTGGGTAAATTTTGATCATACAGAATCTACTGAAAAACAATTTATAATATCTGATGGTACTGTTGCATCATCATTCAATAGAATATATTTTCAAACATCCGGAAATACTACTAAATTATATTTAATTACTGATGATGGAGAAACATATTCTTCAAATAATATATATTCAGAAATATCGAAAAATAATTGGAATCATATATGCATAGTAAACAATGAAAATGGTTTACATATGTTTTTAAATGGAATATTGATAAATAATATAATAGAAAATTTTTATTCAATAATAAATTTTGATACTATACGAACTACTATTGGTTCTGGGTATGATATAGATACTGGTTCTGAATTATTTTTTAAAGGTTTATTAGATGATTTTGTTATTATAAATGACGCTATAGAATTGGTAGACGATGCAATAGATGTACCAACTGAATATTTAATGTCAATTTTAGATCCTTCATTAGATGAAGACATCGTTGGTTGGGAAGATATAGAACCAGAATATTCTAGAAAAGATCATATTATCCATTTAACAGAATGGAAAAGAATGAATACTAGAAAAATTACAGAAGAAATTCAAACAGGTTTAATTCCATATAAAATTGATTTACAATGGAAACAAATTGAAGAAATATTTTTTAAAGATGGCACTATGCACGTAGAAAGAGATCGTAGGTCTCTTAAAATAAAAATATTTAATTTACCAAATAATTGGTTATTTAAAAATAATGCTCCAAGATTTATAGATAGTTATTTATTTCATGGATTTAAATATAATATATTTATGCCATTTATTTTATTTATAGATGATAAATTTATACCATGGTCTAATATAAGAATTGTTAAAAGTGATCAACATATTACATTTTTAATTTATGACGTATATAAATATAATTATACAATTGAAAAAGTTCAATTAATTTCATTACCGTTTGATGTATATTATTCAGAAAAAAGTATTATGCCAAGTATTATCTACAGAACTAAAGTTTCAATGATAAAAGGTACTGATAAAAAATATTATATTGATAGTAATACATTATCTTCTAAAGTAATAAATATTAAAAAAGTTTATAATGATGAAATAGAATATGACATAGATGATTATAAAATTATTAATTCAAGAGAAATAGAATTTAAAGAAAATGTCTCTGGTTTAATTTATGCTGATATTGAAACATTTTATGATGGTACAAAAATATTTGGATTTGATAAAGAATATAAACTAGGTGGAGATGATTATATAATATGCTCATTAGAGCCTATTTTGCATATTCTTAAATACGAAAAAGCAAATGATTGGAAGCATCAATATATAAATATAGATATGAAAACAAAAATAACAAATAAAAATGTTTTCATATTTAATCATGATACTGGGGCATATGAAGACACTATTGACTATCAAATGGAAATTGGTAATAAATTAACTATAAATGATCCAGATAATACTTCAATAAATCATGATATATATATATTCTGGGATGATTCTCATGCTAAATCAGAAGACAATGCTTCTAAAGTTCCAAATGTAGAATTAACTAAATCATTATTGTTATTATCTAAACCTACAGATATAGATGATATTATAGATTTAGATGCACTTAATAGAGAATTTCAATTTGTTCCTACTTATAATAAACGAGAAAATGATAAATTCTATAATTCTATAAGTTATATATTTAATTATAATAGAAATAAATTTGATCCTATTTATGAATATATAAGACCAGTAAATGATATAGAATATACTGGTGAATTTATGAATAGTAGAAAAAATTCACATGGAAATATCACTATGAGTAGAGATATATATGATAGATTAGATATTAAAAATGATGCTTATCCTATTATATTTCATAATGGTATACTTCCTACTTATTATAAAGATATAACTTATACAAATGATACATTCACATTTAAACCTGAAACTATAACTAATAATGATTATTTTGAGATTTGTTATTTTAGAAATATATTAAATAGAGTATTTCCAGTTTATAGAGAAAAATATCCTTATGCTAAAATTATATTAGATAACCAAGAAATAGTTCATAGAGAAAATCAAGAACCTGTATATATTAGATTAGATTTACAAGAAATAAAGATGTCTAATGATGATATTTTATATAATATGGATTTATCTGAAGATAGATATTATTACATTCCTAAAGATGATTTATTAATATTTACTGATAAACTTGGTGATAATAATCTATATCCAGTTATTTATACAATAGATGAAGTAAATAATAAAATAGAAATAGATCCTAAATATGGTAATACTAATTTATTTTTTGGTTCTGTAAGACAATTTTTATATCAAAGAATTCCATTATATGAAGCTACTTCACAAAGCATTCCTATTCCTTATACATTTAGAACTGGTTATAACCCAGATAATTATCATGTATTTTTAAATGGTAATTTATTAGATAAATCATATTATAGAATACTTGTTCCTACTCTTACCGATGGTAGAATAAAAAATAAAACATTATATTTTGTAAAACCAATTAAAAATACAGATAGATTAGATTTGTTTTATATAGGTGGAACTGCTAGTTATATGAATGCTTCTGGTAATTTAGTGGTTAAATCATTTAAAGTTAAAGCTACAGATACTAATCAAAAAAGATTTTTAGTACCATTACCATATGGAAATTATCCTGTAGACTATGATACCTTTATGGTTATTAAACATAGTTTAAGAATGAGTACTGATAAATATAAAATATATCAAACAATTAGAAAAGTTGAAACTAATGAATCAGAAGAAAAAGAGATAGTTACTTCTTATATAGAATTAGTTGATCAAGATGATTATTTGATTCCTGGTGAAGAATTAGTATTTATATTCCCATATTATAAATCAGAATTAGAAACTGTAAATGAACCTACCGATGATAATATGTTACAGTTTATAACCAGATATAAAAAAGTAACAACTGCAACTAATGTGGTCGAATTTGATTCAGATTTCTTAGGTCATGTAAATGATTCAAGATATATTTATATATTTAAAGATACAGAATTAGTACCTAGAAATGATTATAATTTAAGTAGTATTAATACTATTACATTTAAAGATATTATACCAGCAAACACAGAAATATGTATGGTAATAGAAACTGATAGATATAATATTAATTATAATAATATTCAATTACATTTTACAGATATTCCTGTAGTTACTTATGGTCAGATATCTTTAGATCTACCATATTCTGATAATAAAGATGCATTTATTTTCTTTAAAAATAATAAAATAATAGATTCTAATTCTTATGATATTATTGGAAATAAATTAGTATTTGGTAGAGAAGATAATGATTTAGTAGCTGGAGAAATTATTACTGCTATATATGCTACTGATAATTTAGATAATAGTAATAATATAAGTTTTAAAAGTTATACTATAAAAGTTATAGAAGATAATAAAGTAGATATACCTAATTTTAATAATATTAGATATATAGAATCAAATATTTTAGTATTTGTTGATAATAAATTTATTCCAAATACTAAATTTAATGTAGCAGGTAATACTATTAATTTTGATTCTGGTATTGCTCAAATAAATGATATAGTTAATATATATATAGCATATAAAACTATTAATACCGATAGAGTTGTTTATAATTTAAGTAATACTGAAAGTATAAAATTTACTGAAGTTAAAGAAACAGCATATATGGATAATCAAACAGAAATAAATATCCCTTATCCAACTAGATTATCTACATATTTTAATGATTATAATTTTATATTATTTATTAGAGGTGCTTTTGTACCGGAAACAGATTATACTATAAGTGAAGATAGAAATACTGTTACTTTAATTAATACATATCAAAAATTATTAACTGATGATGAAATTACATTTGTATTTTGTCATAATTATAATTTAGCAAGTGTATCTAAAAAAGAATATACAACTACTTTATTATCTAATCAAACTGATGTACAATTACCAACAGTATACACTAGAGCGGTAGATTTAATGAATAAAGTTATGGTATTCTATGGAGGAACATTTATTGATCAAAGTAGATATACTATAGATAAAAATACACGAGTATTAAAATTAACTAATTTACCTTATGATGATGAGTTACAAAGAAAAATAACTGTTGTATTTTTCTATACAGCAAATACAGAAACAGGTTCTATTGGTTTAATTCCTCAATCTGGATATATTAGTTTTAATGAGCATTATATTGATAGAAATCTTAATAGAGAAATGTATATGGTATTTATAAATGGTAAAAAAGTTACTAAATCTAATATTACAGATGTAACTAACTCTATTAAAAAAATAAATACTGATATAAAATCTAGATATGGATTAGCTATTTGGAATTGTTCTCCTTTAATTACAGAATTTAAAGAATTTTATGATAAAGACTTATATGCAGAAAGATATATAGTTACTATAGAAAATACTTCTAATCAAAGTATTTGTGTAACATGTAATGGAATAGAATATTATTCTACATTTAATGCTAAATATGGAGATTATTTCACTATTAAAACAATACCAGATTATGGTTATATTGGTGGTAAAACTTATATAGATAATACTGAAGCTACATATGGAAATGTATTTTCTGATATTAATATTAGTGCAATGATTGCTACTAAAGGTACATTTAGAACAGTAACAATTAATCAAAAAGATAATCAATATATTAAAGTGAAATGTAACGGTATTGAATATACAAATACATTTAGAGAAATAGAAGGATCTCCTATAGAAATATCTTTAACCGAAATAAGAGATGGTTATATTCCAGGAATTTTAAGTATATCCGGTGTAAATACAGTTAATGATAATGAAGTTTATAAAGGCACTATTGGTAATTCTGATATAATTATAGATGTAAGTGATGCTACAATATTAGATATTCCGTTTAGAGTATTAGATGAAAATATGTTTGCTCAATCTATTAAAGTAGAATTTATAAATAAAGATAATGATGTATATGAAATTTATAGTACTCCAGGAACAAATACTACAATTCCATTTGGTACGAGAATGAGATTTTTATTAGAGTCTACAAATGATTTATACATGCATGGTAATAATGTAGGACCATTTAAAGTAAATAAATATTACATGGCAGATTATAAATATCCATTAAATGATTTAATTCCGGATTCTGTACATAAAATAGAAAAATATTTAGTAAAAATAAATCAATCTCCAAATCAAATGTTATACGTAGATACTTATCCTGATTTAAAAGACGTAAATAATAGTATAAATAAAGTTAGACATGTCAAAGATTTCTATGTAGGAAATAATGAATATTATATGGTAGGAGTAGAAGCTAACTATGGTTATACTCCAGGTATGATAAATGTTTCTACTGATAGAATGAGTGGAATTGCAAGTGGTCCTATTGAAATTTCTGTAAGCGATGCTATTGTAGATACAGTCATATTAACTATAAATATAGAAAGATTAGCAACTGGAAATATAACTGTAAATCTTGATGATGGTCAATCATTAAGTAAAGGTGGTTATATAATTCAAAGAGGTTCTACCTGTGAAATAAAAACAAATATTAATGGTATTATAAATATACAGTCTTATATTGCTGATGAAGATACTACTATAATTTTAAGAAATGATAATAGTGTATCTATAATAACTGCATGATAGGTGGTGAACAATAATTGACACAAGCTATTAATACACCAATTAAA
>CAMKNB010000055.1 GCA_946414095.1 uncultured Mycoplasmatota bacterium | reverse complement strand
AGAAAAATGAATAAAGAATTAGCAACAAATGCTATAGATAAATTACTTGCCAGAAGTGATGATATTGTCTTTTGGGAATCTAATTATTCTACAGCTCATATGAAAGAAACAACTATATCATCTCCATCTAGAGAACAATTAAATAAACTTATTCAAATGCAAAATTTAGATGTTTTTCATTACTATAATCTCTTAATACCTATTTATGTAACTTTAGGAGATACTCCTACAGACCTCATAATAATTAGAGAAATAAATATTTATAGAATATTAGAACCGTACGTATATTACCTAAATCAATATGCCACGATGATTGAAAGTTATAGACATGATATGTCTAAAATTATATATGTAAAAGTTATAACCTGTATACTAATATCATTAGCATTATTTGTATCATTCGTCTTAGCTATGTTGTCATCTTTTTCAAAAATCTATGAAACACGTGGTGATTAAAAATGTCATATAATGATGTGATAAGCTCTGAAGAAGTATTAATTTTGCTTATTTTGACTATCACATCATTTATAGGAAGTTTGTCCAAAGATTATATTATGCTAATGCAGCAACAACAAAGAATGAAAGTCGGAAGAATAACTATATCTACTGTTACCTCGACATTTTTAATGTATTCTGTTAGTGCATACATTATGTCACATTTCGGCTTTAGAGGTCTCATAGGTATATCCTATTTAAGTGGGTTACTTGGATTTGAAATATTAGACAGACTTTCAAGATTTAATGATGTGATAAAAATAATAAGAATAATAATAGGAATAGAAGATAGAATTAAAAAAATAGAAAAAATAGTCTGTAAAGAAGACGAACAACAAAAAGAAGAAAATAAAACTAAAAAAAAAAGACCCCGATAATAAATAAGGCTGGTTAAAACCAGCCTTATTTTAAACAATATAATAAAGTTTAATTATTAAAGGAGGAATTAAAGTGTCCTATTTAAATACAGTGTGGGCTGTTGATAGTCCTAATAAACAATTATACAAATATACTAACGATGTATTAGAAGCTAAATACAGTATGCCAATAACTAAATCTGCAGGTAATTCTGCAATTTGTGTTTCTACTAATGCTAAAGATATTTTAATTACTTGCCCAAATTGTGGACAAGTTTTAATGTTTGATGCAGGTTATGAGTCATTTATTCGTTCTATTACTTTAGGTGGTACTCCTATGGGTATTGCTGAAGGTACACCATACGCAACTTCACATATTCCATATTTTGTAACTAATTATTCTACTAATAATTTAATGATTATAAAAAATGGTGAAGTGGTTCAAACCATTAAAGTAGGTGTAGGACCTAGAGGTGTAGCAGTAGATAGTTATGGCAAAGTATTTGTAGCTAACTATTTAGGAAAAAGTATTTCTGTATTAACTAGATCTGGTAATAGTTATGCAGTAACAAATACAATTACTGTTCCAGAAAGACCATTGGGAATAATAGTTAACTATAATGACGATATATATGTATCATGTCAATCCGGTAAACTTGTAAAAATTAAGAAAACTTTAACTACTAAAGTATTTAATATAGATGGTACTCCTGGTGGAATAATAGCTGATAAATTTGGTAATGTTTGGGTTACTAATTATAATAATAATAGTGTTCTTAAATTAAGTTTAAGTGAAAAATTTAGTACATTCCCATGTGGTGGGCAAGGACCTATTGAAATTTCTGCAAATGAAAAAGGCGAAATTTATGTTTTCAATAATGGTGATTATTCTATTACTCATATAGGAGCAAATGGATCACTTCAAAGCAAAATTGATTGTGATTATTTGCCTAATGGATTTGGTGATTTCATTGGTATGTGTTCTAAATTAGCAGTTACTGATGGAAATGCAGTTAAACCAATAGAACCAAATAAAATAGAATTTGATGATTTATCAGAAGATTTACAAAATATAATTACTGGTTCTGAATCTGCTGGTATTCATGTAGAAGCAAAGAATGTTTCATATACTGGTTTATATGATAATGTAGATGCTGCTTTAGATGCATTATTATTTACTAAACCTTTCGATAATGTAAAATCATTTACTGTTTCTCCAATGTATGCTGAAAAAGGATCAACTGTACGTGCTGTAACATTCAATCACAATATCAATACGGATATGATTGAAAAATTAGAAATTAATAATGGTATTGGTGAAATAGGATTAGGTACAGAATCTACTACTAAGTCTGGTTTAGCTATAACTGATACAACTAAATTTACATTAACTATTACAAATATAAAAGGATTTACAGATTCTGAAACATCTGCTACATTAACATTTGCAAATAAAATCTATTGGGGTGTGTCTACTGAAGAAATTACAGCTAATAATATTTTAACAAATTTAACTAATACTAAATATGTATTAGATTCTTTTGCTAATAAATATGATAGAGAATTAGATTTCACTGAAGGTGTTGGTAATTTATATATTGCATTACCTACATCTATAGGATTAAAAAATAGTGAAATATTTGTAAATGGATTTAATGATAGTAATTGGATTAAAACTGGCAATGTATCATTTAGAAATGCTAGTGGTTATTCTACTAGATATGATATTTTTAAGAGTGGCTATACCCATAATGTGGATGATGTTAATATTAAAGTACATATAAAACATAACGTATAAAAATATATTTATATAGGAGGTACATTATGGCTAGTGTAGCACCAATTATTAAAATATTCGATGAAGCAGATAGAATTAAAGATACTTGGAATGTAGAAGATATTGATGTTCATAATGCAGATCAATTTGAATCTAATCCATTAGTTATTTATGTATGGAATAATAAAGGTGGCGATTCCAATGTTCCAGATTTACATGGTACATATATAACTACAAAAAATATTCAAGGTGATGATATTAATGAACAAGCAGTAACTGATAAATGGGTTCAAGCTTGTGTGGATTCTTTAGCATCACTTGATGACTCTGGTGGTAAAAAGTTTACTCAAATAGGGGGTAGTTCAAATGTAGCTCCTATTTGTGCTCAAGGTAATCTTACTGATGATGAAAAAAATGATCGTGTCATCAAAGGTACTACTAATATCGGTGATAAAAATAATGACTATGCTAACTATGCTAAAATTACATTAAAAGTTGTTCCAGATATAAATGCTATACCAGGAATTCATTATTTTAAAATAAGAATAGCAGGTTATTATATGTAAAAAGGTATTAAAATTTATGGATTACAAATTAGACATAATCAAAGATATTCCCTATTATACAAATAGAACTGATAGACTATTTGGATGGTTTTCTATATATAAAGATGGAAATATTATTCAAGAATTAAATAGATTTTCTTGTATAGGATACAACGAAATTCCTAAAGATAATATATCATATTTTGGATTGTATGGTTGTGGATTTCATCTAATATCTGATTTTAGTACAGGATCAATGTACATATACGGAAAAGGCAGCAAAAAAGAATTTTTATTCAATACTGATTTCTATATATATGAAAACAGGATACTTCAAGAACCCAATAAATTTATAATTCAAAATATTCAACCATTTCAATTAAAAGGTTTTGTATATGATATGCCAGGAAAATCTAATAAAGAATTCTATATGACAGATAAATATTATGCAGGATATATAGGAAAATTATTATTAGATAAATTATTAGAATTTGATATTAAAGTATATTTTTCAATAAATATTTTAGAACATCCAAGTTCAATAGGAATTATCTTTAATTTATTGCCCAATCAGAGTACCAAAAAATCCCGACCAAATAAAAATTATACTTTTTCTGTAGTTGAATCTATAAATGAAAGATATAATAATGGTCATGAATCATCTAAAAGTGTGGATAGACCTAGTTATGTTGATTTCAATAATTTAAAAAATAATTTTAAAAAAAAAATTATAGTTAACTACAGAAATTGAAGAAATTTGTAGTTGAAAGATGAGATGACAATTATGATGAACATTAGAAGATACATTCCTATTCCGCCGTATGTATATGCATTTTTTAGTTTGTTGATCGTGTTTATAACTATAGGAATACATACTGCATTTGCCTTCTCGGAAAATAATGAAGCAGAAAAGCTTAAAATACGTACAGAGAATAGTAGAGTTAGTATTCTCAAAGATATTGAGAAATCTATTATTGAAAACAATAGTATCATTTATAATCATTATCATACAAAGTGGTAAATTTATTAGTATACCGAGTAACCTATATAGGTTACTCGGTATTATTTATTTATCCACCTACATATTTATTACTTGCACTTTGTTCTACTCTTCTAGAGTATCCTTTTTGTTGATTTATAGCATAATTATTAATATATTCTAAATCTACATAAAATACTAATTCAGATATTTGATCTTTTAATACATTTACTGTAGTTATAGTATACGTATTCCAATCTATTTCTATAGGTTCTTCTCTATTATTATTAAATAATTTTATATCTATAAATGCGGAAGGAGATATAAACATATCTTTAGTAAATTCAGATATTTTAAATAAAGAATTTTCCATAGATGATCTTATTAAATCTTTAAAACATATTACAGATTTTTCATGTTTATGATAAACATCTAAATCTTCTATATAATCTGTAGTCATATATTGATTCCAACCTTTATCATTTATATATGGAACAGGACCAATATATAAGTTATAAATAGTACATTTTAAATCGCTATTATTTAAAACAAAGTTATGATTTACTTTTGAGTAATAAGCATAGAATTTAGGAACTGGGAATAAACATTCTACATTTATAGATACTATAAAATTATTATCAGTTTGTCCTTCTCTTTCACCATCATCTATGTCTACTTCAGAAGCTCTAAGATGTACATACATTTTAGTCATCTTCATAAAATATTCACATTCACCTTTTGTACCTCTGAATTTATATACAAAAGGTAACCTAGAATGTTTATTAAGAAATCTTAAAAATGCACAGTTATCTACTACTTCACCGTTTACTACTTCAAATTTAGCATCACATGCTATAGCAATCATTAATGCTTTAGGAACTTGGAAATCTATATCTGCATATATAGTTTCGCTTGCTTGAGATCTACATGCTATCTGCATAAACTTAAATAAATCAACTGCAGTATTATATGAATTCAATTTTACTCTAAAAGCAAAATCTACTTTCATTTGTTCTAATTCTAATGAAACCATATTTTTATTTACTGGATTTACAAAGAAACAGCTTTTAAATCTAGAACGTTCTATAAAAATATTTCTTCCATATAAATATAAATCTGTATTCTCTCTATCAAATGTATAATCTATTTGTGGTCTTATAGCTAATGCTGGTTTATTTCGTCTAATATTATCTATCATTTCTTTTCTCATAAAATCAGATAATATATTTTTACCAGCAATAAATTCTGATTTAAAAAAGTCTGGTACAAATTTACTTTTAAACCATTTTCTCATAAACTCTACACATACCGAGTATGAAGATGATACTGATGGTACGCATAGACTTAACATATTTTCTTTTCTAAATATATCTAATTCTTCTATTGGTGAAGGTAAATCATAAAATGTTCGAAGATATTTTGGATTATTGTGATCGTAAGTCATATTAATAATCAACTCCTTTACGTTCAATTATTAATATGTGAAAAACAAACACTTTCAAAATAACCCTGGTTGTTGTATCATAATTTCTTTATTATGAGGAACTATTTCAAAACAATCAATTCCATTATCTCTAAACCATTGTGAAACTATATGTCTATGGCAAAATTTTTCTGGTGTTTCAAAACATATTAAAATTTTACCATCTAAATATTTAGCAGTTTCAATAGGATCTAATCTTGATAATACTTCTTTTTTATAACTTCTTTCATATTTTTCGGTATCATTGTCTTTCTTATATTCAGTAAGAATATTAATAGTTGGAATTAATGGATTAAATTGTTTTCCTTTATATCCTTTTGGAGAAAACAATGATATCGATACACATTTAGATTTAGTTAAATCATCTAAATACCTCATGTTTGCAAAATAAGATGTGTAAATCATAATTACTCCTTTCTATATAATTGAGAAAAAATAAGAGTAGTAATCATTATTGCTACTCTAGCACATATATAATATATAATAAAAAAATAATTTAGTAAAAAATTAAAATGTAACCTTAACCTGCATGGAGTTCTCGCAGTCTCCATGCAGGTATAGGGTTAATAACTGGAATGGTTTAA
>CAMKNB010000054.1 GCA_946414095.1 uncultured Mycoplasmatota bacterium | reverse complement strand
CTTGCTAAATAAGTTGGTATAACTTCAACTATAGCTTTATTAGCAGCACCATTAAATTGCATAGGTCCTTTTTCAAATTTACTAGTATCTACTTTAGTATCTCTTGGAGATTCTATACCGAATATACTAGCTAATGTTGCTAATGGGCCAGTATTATTTTTAGCATATTTAATTAATCTAGCATTAATAGTAGTAAATGCTCCAACTAAGTTATCTTGAAATATTTTAAGTTTATCTTTAATCTTATCTCCACCAAGTGCTGTTATAATACCTTTAGTCAAAAATGCTATAGGATTAGCTACTATTTCGTGTCGCATATCCCATAAAATATTTCCCATATTAAGAAATGGAATATTTTCTATATTTTTCTTTACTGCACTTTTATAAGCTTTTAAATTTAAACCAGTATACGGATTAATAATATCACTTAATGGATCTTCAATTTGTTTTATATCTTTACTTTTAGCAGAACCATACATTGTTTTTTGCATATCAAGCATTTCTTTTAAAATTGAATTTTGTTCTGTTAAAAGTTTTGTAGTAGACTCAAAATATTGAGTTGAATTTTTAATATGTTTTTGTAATTGTTCTTGGTTAAATTTAATAATAGAACCAATACCTTTATTTAAAGTATCAAATCCAGCATTTAATACATGAAGTTGTCTTATAGATTGAGAATATAATAAGGTTGTAGAACCTTTAATAGTTTCTGCTGTATATTCAGCAGAAGATATAACCGACTGAGATACAGCTTCTGCATTTGCTTCAAATCCAGTTTCTAAATCAGATTCAAGTGATTTATACATATCAGCTTGCTCGTTTAAATCAGTTTCAGAATCATTTGATTCTTCATCAAAATCCATACGGTCTAATTCAGAAATATCAAATCCGGCTATATCACTTAACATTCTGTCATTTGCTTTTTTAGCTCTAGTATTATTATAAAATTCTCCAGTTCGTAAACTAGTTTTAGCATTTTTAATTAATTCATTACCAGATCTAAAAGCTTCAGATATTCCAGATTGTTTATAAATTTCTTTAAAAAATCTTTTTTGTTTAAAACTTCTTTTAATATCTTTTAATATTTCTTCATTATTTTCCTTATTAGCATTAAACATAGGTAATGCATCATTAATTTCAGAAATTAATATATATTTTGTAGATTTACTTAAATTATTAGCATACTTTTTTGCATTAGATAAACTAGGTAAGAAAGCCATTGACTTATTTCCTCCTTTCAGAAAAAATAAATTATTGTTTAATGATATGTCCTGACGATAGAATACTGATAATATAAATATTAATTATATAATATATAAGTAGTATTAATATAATTAAGGAGGAAATAATTATGCCAAAAGATGTAATTGATAACGAGTTAAAAAAGGTTTCTGAATCATTTGAAGCAGTTAATATGATTGAAAAAATTATTGAAAACATAAAATCAAAAAAGATTCTAGGAGTAACCTTTTGTACAGAAACTGAAGAATTCAATTTAGAATTAAACGAAAATGATGCCAAAGAATGGATCAGTTATTTAAAAGCATATAAGTTCCATAAAAAAAGTATTGGAACAAGTTCAGCAAAATCTGCTGAATTATTGATTACTAATTTATAAAAAATAATACCCATAGACTCATATGAGTCTATGGGTATACATATTATTTTATTTTTTCTTCCAAACAGGAGCAGGTGCAAATACACGTACAGATTCATATGCAGGTACATATGTTTTTCCAGGAGCATAGATCTTATTACCATCTTTATCAATATCTACTACTTTAGGATATGTACGTTCACCAGCAGGAACATCTTTTAATGCTAAAGAAATATTGGATGCTTTACGTCCACCTAAAGGCAATTTACGCCCAGTATGTAAGTAAGTATTTACATATTCTTTAGAGAATTCAACCATACGTTCAGCATCTGCACGTTTAAATTCATAATCTTTCAATAAAGCATTAGCTTCGTTAGCAGGAATTTTTGCAGCCCCACTAATAACAGAAGCACAAACTTCTCTCATTACAGTAGAAGGATTAAATTCATCTTTTTTGCCTTCATTACCATAGACACCAACTTTATATTTGGTATCATTCATCATTGCTCTCATAACACGTACTTCATCTTTTTTAGAAGCAGTACAAGTGTCATTTTCACTAGCAATACTCTTTAATAACTCAACTACACTTTCCATACTAATTTCCTCCTTAAATTTTAAAGTAGTATTTTAAGAGTCTTTTTTATTATTAAATGAATCATCATCAACGATGACAACTACATTTATTAACTTTTGTTTTTTATTTATATTTCTATTAAGATATTCATAAAAATCTTTTCTAGAAAAATTTTTTACTATTTCTAAAAATTCAGATTTATTCATAATATTATACCATCCTAAAAAGGTTTTATTATTATCTAAGTTGTCATTAATATTAAAAATGATTTCTCAAACTGGTTTGTTATAATGTATCTACTCAACAATTATATAAATTTTATAAAAATTTATAGAAAGGATAATGAAAAATATGTCAACTCTTTTAGAACGTATAAAACCTCTTAGATTATATAAAACTAAATTACGTTATCCTATTTTAAATCCATCAAATAGTACTACTGGAAGTGTAGTATTTATATTAGCCAATTCTGTGGCTAATACTATTGATTTTCTTAAAACAAATACTGTATTAATAAATACAAATAATTCATTTAAATCATATTATACTGAAAAAGATTTTCAGTTTATTATTGATGAAACTGCTACTAGATTCCAAGATGGAGAATCTAAACTTCATTCTATTATAGAGTCAGCTCAAGGTGAAACTGATCCTTATATAAATGATATGTATATGGTTATAAATCATGAAAATGATTTATCTACTAAATTATATTATCCAGATATGGTAGAAAAATTAATATTTGATGAAGATTTTAAACTTACTCAAAATTATCCAATGATTTTTAGACGTATGCTTTATCAAAAGCGTATTAGAAATCAAAAAGATTTATTTGTTATATATAAGCAAGTTAAATCAGAATTAAAATTTATTAAATTTGCTTATCCTAGTTTAAAACAATATAAAGATAAAAATCTTATAGTAGACTGGTCTTACTATACAAATTTATTTATAGATAATAATGATTATAAATTAGATAAAGGTGTGGACTTATTTCATCATTTAATGACAAGATTTATTGATGATAAAAGATTATCTAATTATAAAAGAAGAACTGTAATTATTCCAGTAAACTATTGGGAAAAAGAAGGAGTTAATATTTTTGATTTTAAAGAAAATATTAATCCATTATCTATGATTGCTAGATTAATTAAGAAAAGAAATAATTTAACTGATTATTGGGAAAATACAGAATTCTTATTCATGTCTAAACACTTGTACTTTAAAACAGATTTTAATAATTTCTCATTAAAAGAATTATATAGATTTATTATATTAACTAATAAATTATTACAAGATAAAGTAGAAGAAGCGGAAGATGCTCCTGAAGTAGAAGAAACAGTAGCTGTTGAAAAAGAAAAAGAACAAACGGTTACTACTAGTACTACAAAGAGCACTAGTAGACAACAACCTAAAGAAGAAAAATACGAAGAACCAGAAAAAGTTCCTGCAGAAAATCCAGATGAAGATTGGATTAAATCTGTAGTATTAGATTTACAGGAAGAACCTGTAACCAAAATAAATGAAGCTAGAAGAATACGAATGGAAGAATTAGATAAAAAATATGAGGATACAGAAATATCTGGTAAGAAAGTCAAAACTATATTATCTAATTATTATTCCAAACCACGTACTTTAAAAAAAGAATCTATACCAATTGATTCTATAAATGAAGAATGGAAAGAAATAAAATCATTAGATTTTAATAAATCTTATGATATAGATGAAGATATAGTAGCAGTATTTAAATCATTTAGATTTAAATCAAGACCATTATCTATTGTATCAATGGAAAAAATAGATACTTCTACATTTGAAGATTACATTTTTACCATTAAAGTTACATTTGAAGATATAAATGGTACTAGATCTAATATAGCTATTGATGTGCCTAAATTTATTAATAATAGATTAATGAAATTAAGAGGTAATACTAAAACTATCAATGGTACTATTAGGTTATTACCTATTATAAAAACAGATGAAAATACAGCTCAAATAGTAACTTCATATAGAAAAATATTTATAAGTAGAATTAATCCATCTAATGGATCTAAATCTACAAAAGGTGTATCAAAATTAACTAAAGCTTTATCTAAAATAAATACAGTAGAAGGATGTAAAGTAACTGTATTTGAAGGCGATAATAGTTTTATTTGTGCCAAATATGATTTACCTATAGAATATAGAGATTTAGCTGGATTATATTCTAGAATAACAATGAATGATGGAAGTTATGTATTATTTGATTATGATAAAGCTCAACAGCTTCCTATAGATAATAAATATAACCCAAATCTACATATTATATTTGGATATGATGCTAAAACCAAAAAGGCGGTATACTGTGAAAAAAATAATTTATCTTATGCAATAGGTAATTTTATTTCTGATAGAGATAAAGTATTTGGAGAATTATATGCATTATCTAAACCTTCTGATAAATTATCTTATTCGGAAGCATCTATTATGTCTACCAGAATTCCTGTTATAGTAGTAATGGCATTTTCTGAAGGATTACAGAAAGCTATGGATAAAGCAAAAATTAAATATAAATTTTCTGAATCCAGACCGAAAATTACAGATACTGAATCTTATATAAGATTTAAAGATGGATATCTTATTTATAATGATGAAAAACCGGAAGATTCATTATTAATGACAGGATTATCTAAATGCGATCTTTCTAAATATTCTATTAAAGACGTAAATAATAAATCTACTTGGTTGGATATGTTAGATTTATTTGGTGGAAGAATTAAAGCTGATGGTTTAGATAACTTCTATGATTGTGAATTTGATCCTATGTCTATAGATATTTGTAAAAAATATAAACTTCCGTATGATTATATTGAAGCTTTAGCATATGCTAGTTCATTATTAGCATCTACAAGTTATAATAAACATTCTGATATTTCTGGTAATAGAATTATAACTAATGAAATAGTAGCAGATTATTTATATCAAGAACTTTGTAAATCTTATGGTGAATATGCTAATAAAAGTAAACGAACTGGTAAAGGAGTTAAATTTACAATTAAGCAATCTGCTCTTATAGATGCATTAATGGCTGATCCTGGATTCTCTGATTTTTCTGTAAATAATGCCATACTTGAAGCAGAAGCTATGAATACAATGTCATTTAAGGGTTTATCTGGTATGAACTCTGATAGAGCATATACTTTAGATAAACGTATTTATAACGATTCTATGCTTGGTGTTTTATCTATGTCTACAGGCTTTGCTAATACTGTAGGTATTTCTAGACAGACTACTATTAATTCAAATATAAACGATACAAGAGGTATATTAGAAACAAATAATAAAGATAATCTTAATACATTAAATACTTTATCTATATATGAAGCATTAGCACCATATTCTACTACACATGACGATCCTATTAGAACTGCAATGGGGTTTACTCAAACTAGATCACATCAAATGAGGGTTAAATCTTCAGATCCTAATCTTATCACCTATGGTATGGATGAAGCTTTACCATATTTTACTTCAAATATATTCTCATATAAGTTTGATGGGGTTAAAGGTAAAGTTATAGATGTTACAGATGACTTTATAATATATGAAAAAATAGATAAAGATAACAAGAAATCAAGACATCTGATAAATATTAAAGATACAGTAGAAAAAAATTCAGATGGTGGTTTCTATGTAACAGTTAAACTTAAACCTACTGTTAAAAAAGGTGAAACATTAAAACCAAATCAGATAATGGCATATGATCCAACCTCATATTCTAAAGCATTAGCTAGTGATAAAAAAAGTGATAATATATCTTATAATATAGGAACTTTATCTAAAGTTGCTATAATGTGTACTGATGAAGCATACGAAGATTCATCTATTATTAATGAACGATTAGTAGATGCTTTAACTTCATTTTATTGTGTAGAAAAGAATTTTTCAGTTAAAGCAAATGCCAATATATTTGATATGGTTAAAGTAGGAGATCAAGTTGAAGAAGGGCAACCACTAGTTGTATTCCAAAATGCATTTGATGATCAAGACGCTAATATATTATTAAAGAACCTAGCTGATGATGAAATAGATTTATTAAATGATTTTGGTAGAATTCAAGTTAGATCTAAATTAACAGGGGTAATTCAGGATATTAAAATATATAGAACTTGCGATATAGATGAATTATCTCCATCATTAAAAAAAATAGTTACTAATTATGAAAGTAATATAAAATTAAGAAAAAAATATTTAGCAAATAATGGAGTAGATGAATTTGAAATAAATAGTACACTAGAACCTACTCAAAAATCAGAACAGGTAGGAAAACTTAAAAATCTTGATAGTGGTGTAATGTTCTGTTTCTATATTAGATGTGCCGATAAAATGGGTGTTGGAGATAAATTAACATATA
>CAMKNB010000053.1 GCA_946414095.1 uncultured Mycoplasmatota bacterium | reverse complement strand
ATTTTAACAAATTTTCCTTTTTTTATAAAGTACCCAAAATGGGGTTCACTTCAAAGTGATGTTCCTGTTTCTTCAAGAACAAAAGAATTTTTTATTAAAACATTCACAAATAAGGATGTAAATGAATATATTAGAACACATTTAAATGAGTTTGATAGAGAATTCTTTAAAGATTTGATTGCAACTAATAGCTATTCAACAATGTTTGATGATAACTGTTTCAATGTTATGCCACTTGAATATATAGATGAAGAAATGTGTTCTATAGCAGCATTTAATTCTTCGGATTGGTCTAATGTAAAGTGGTTTCACACTGTATATAAAAGAAAAAGAGAAGCTATAACTAAAGATATATTTATGTTAGCTGCAAGACTTTATCCTACATTATCTGAAAGTGACCATTTAATATTAAATATGTGTCCAGAAGAATATAAAGATGATGAATTTTATTTTGAAGTACTAACTGGTAGAAATCTTAATAGATTAACTGTTGATGAAAATAAAAATACTTTTATGGATTATGTTCCAGAAAAATATTTTAATGGCGAATTTTTAATGAATGTGGTTAATACAAGTCCATCAAGCCTATTAAAATTTAATGAACGTGCTTTAAATGTTAAAGTTAAATATGATTTTAATGGTTCAACTTTAGAAGAAGAATTATGGAAATATTGTATTAGAAAAAATGGTGAGTTAGTTGAGTTTTTACCTCTTAATGATGAAGTGATAAATTTCTTTTTAATTAATTATTCTAAAGATTCTAGTGAATATAAATGGTCATTTAAAAATAGATACAAAGAATATAAATTAAAACATGAAAAAAGAAAAGAATATGATAGAGTAAATGAGAGAGTTAATAATGAAACAATGTCATCTGCTATTAGAGTACTTGCAGGATCCATGTCTAGTGAAAGTTTTAATAATGTAGTTGACAATGAATCTAATGCAAGAAGACTAAATACAACAACTATTTTACCAATTAAATATGAAGGAAATGTACCTAACGAATATAGAAAAGAATATGATTCTGAAGAATTTTTAGAGTTAATGTATAATAGATTAGGTATTAAAATATTAGAGCAAAGAGATTATTTCTTTTATACAGTTATTCTTCCAGAAGGATGGGTAGTAGAAAGAGATGGATATTATAATTATGTTAAAAATGAAAATGATGAATTAATGATATCTTATTTCTATGATAGTAAATTCTATGATATGGATGCTTATGTAAATAGAATTCATGTTATTGAAGATGAGAAAAAATTAACTTTATAATATTAAGTAATATTCGTATGAATATTACTTTTTATATGTATTTATCTTTATTTTTTTTATATTTTATGGTATAATATAGCGCACTTGGAGGGAAAATGAAAGAATATTTTGCAAGTGACATATATGTAGGTATTATAGAAATTAATAATGAAAAAAGATATTTACCACTTACTAAAGAGAGGTCTAATTTATATTATGACATTATTAATCATACTTATTATGGAGGACCTAGGACTTCACTTAGATTAGGAAGTGGAAAGTTAGATAGTGTAGTAAGTATTACTAAGTATCATACATGTAAAAATAATGTGATTACAATGGATGAAATATTATCTGTTTTGTATTCATTAAATAGAAGTAATATTAAAACTATAAGTGATGATAAAAGGGTAGTTACTGGTATTGGAGAATATAGATTTAAAATTGAAGATTTATATGTAGGTGTTTTAGAAAAAAGTGGTATAAAAAAACATTTAGCATTATTTAAAGAAAATGATGTTCTTTATAGAGATGCTTTTAACAGTATTTACTATGGAGGACCTACTTCTTCTTTAAAACTCGGAAAAGGAACTCTTAGTTCTGTAACAAAAATGACAGAATATGTTAAAAGTCAAAATGGATTAATATCATATGATGAAGTAGAAGATATTTTATCAACTTTAAATAAAACAATGAATACTAATATAAATGATATAGTTTTATCAAATATTTCTTATTTATATGATTTTATAATTAAATCAGGATTTAGCAAAAGTGAAACAGAAAAATTGATAAGAGAATTATATGATATATTAATATCTTATGAAGAAGAAATAAATGAATATAAATATGATGATGAAGATAATAGTAATAGTTTATCTCCAATAAAGCAAAAATATATGGATAAGCTAATAAACTTTGATGAAAGATTAAAAGATTATATTAATTATGAAGATAATTTTGAATATCAAGTTGATACTCTTAAAAGAAAAATATCATTAGGAGGGGAAAATAGTGTCAAATAATTATAATACAAGTACATTATATATTGGACAGCTAAGACAAATGTTGTTTATTGGAAAATGGGGATCTAAGACGCCATTTACAAAGCCAGAATATATTGCTTTTGAAATAAAAAAATACAATTCAAATTATGATATAGTTGTAGATATTTTTACTAGGAAAGAATATATATATATAAGTTCAAAAAGTTATATTTGTGGAGATAGAGTTGATTCGGATTTATTTAATATGGTTAAAAAAGAAAAGAAAGATGTTGAAGATGCCCAGCCAATTAAAGAATTTATGACTTATTCAAGTGATGAAATAAGCAAAGGAGAAATTTTAAGCATACTTTATAATCTTAATAACAAAACAAAATATAAAGAAGAACAAACTATAAATGACATAGTTTTAGGAAATATAGTTAGAATATCTAGAAAAATAGATTTATTACAAATAGATGAAAGTATAAGACAAAAGTTAAATGAAGAATTATATGATATTTCTAGTAGATATGTTCAAGAATACTTAACGCTATTAGATGAAAGTAATGATTTTGATTCTATTAAAGATAGTATTAAAGAAAAGTATTTAAAAGAAATATATATATTTGAAAAACAACTTGATGAGCAATATAAAAATGAAAATATATCAGAAGAATTTTCACAAATAGTACCAATTCTAAGGAGGTAATATGCAATATAATAAAATATATGACACTAAAAATCTTTATGCTGTTAAACTTGGAAAATTAGTTAGAGATGGTGGAACTTATAATGTATTAGATAAAGGAATAATAACTATTACTGAACATCTTATTTCTAAAATTGAAGAAGGTTACTATACTGATATATTTACTCAAAGAAAGTATGCTCATGGAAATGCAGTTTTTGACTTTGACTATAGAATGGAACATTATGGAGATTATTTTGTAATTAGAGTTGAACCAATAGATCAATATTTAACAGTTAAAAAAGATACACTAAGTCTTGATGAATTAAGAGAAATATTAGAAAGAATAGTAGGTCCTGAAGATAAAAGACCTAAAGAAGAAATATTATCATATATATATTTAGCCAATCAAAAATTAAAGAAGGCTGATATTAGTGATGAAAAAAGGAATGATCTTGCACAAAAATTAAGCTTAATTGCTCAAAATTATATAGAAGAGGTAAAAAATTATAAAAGATTTTATAGTCCTGATAATAATAACCCTATGTCTGAAAGTATGATTAGAATAGAATATATGAAAAAAATATTTGTTCTTGAAGAAGAAATAGATAGTTTTCTTACTATGGAAGATAGATTTTTAGATACAGAACTTAAAGAATTAAATAAAGATATTAGTTTAAATTTAAGAAAGTTATAATAATAACTTTCTTTTTTTTCTAAACTTGACAAATTTTATTTTAACTTATAATATTATGTAATGGGGAAGAAATATTATTTAGAAAGGTGAAAAATGAAAAATCTTGTTATAGTAGAAAGCCCTAGTAAAAGTCATACAATTGAAAAATACTTAGGGAATAATTATAAAGTATTATCATCAAAAGGACACATTCGTGATTTAGCTACTACTGGTAAATATGGTTTAGGAGTTGATTTAGACGATAATTTTAAACCAAATTATACTTTGATGGATGGTAAATCAAGATTAGTAAGTGAACTAAAAAAAGAGGCTAAAAACGCCGATAATGTTATTCTTGCAACAGACCCAGATCGTGAAGGTGAAGCTATAAGTTGGCATTTAAAAGAAACTTTAGGTTTAGATGATAATAATTATGGTAGAGTAGTATTTAATGAAATTACTGAGAATGCTATAAAAGAAGCTTTTAAAAGTCCTAGAAAAATTGATATGAATCTTGTTCATAGTCAAGAATCAAGAAGAATACTAGATAGAATTATCGGATTTAGATTAAGTAAATTAATGCAGTATAAGACAGATGGTAAAAGTGCTGGTAGAGTACAAAGTGTTGCTTTAAAACTTATAGTTGATAGAGAAAAAGAAATTCAAAATTTTATTCCAGAAGAATATTATACTATTGATGCAGATTTCAAAGACTTTAAAGCTGAACTTAAAAAGTATCAAGGAAAAGATATTGAAATAAAGAGTAAGGTTGAAGCTGATGAAATATTATCTAAATTATCTAATGCATTTAATATTGATAATGTTGAAACAAAACTTAAAAACAAACAAAGTAAATTACCATTTACAACAAGTACTTTAACTCAAATGGCATCTAATAGACTTGGATATCCTGCATCTAAAACTATGAGCATAGCTCAAAAACTATATGAAGGAATTAATCTTGGTGAGGAAACTGTAGGTTTAATATCATATATGAGAACTGACTCAATTAGACTTTCAGATGTGTTTGTAAATGATACTAAAAAATATATAGCAAGTAACTATGGGAAAGAATATGTTGGTTATACTAAAACTGCTAAGAAAACTGATAATGTTCAAGATGCCCATGAAGCTATAAGACCAACTAGTATATATAGGACACCAGAAAGTGTTAAAAAATATTTAAAGCCTGAAGAATATAAATTATATTCACTAATATATATAAGGACATTATCTTCATTAATGGCAGATGCTAAAGTAAATGCTACAAGTGTAGATTTAGAAAATAAGGGATATATTTTTAGAGCAACTGGTCAAGTATATGTTTTTGATGGTTACTTGAAAGTATATGGTGAATATGAAGAAGTAGAAGATGCAGTTTTACCTGATTTTGCAAATTATAAATCAAAAGTTATAGTTTCAAATAAAATAGAAAAGCATCAACATTTTACAGAACCAAAGCCAAGATATACTGAAGCAAAATTAATCGCAGAAATGGAAAAACTTGGTATTGGAAGACCAAGTACATATGCTAAAATAATTAGTGTACTAAAAGAAAGAAAATATGTAACTATTAAAGATAAAAAGTTTTATCCAACTGCAGTAGGTATTAATGTAACAGATAAATTACAAGAATTCTTTAGTAATATAATTAATGTAGACTACACTGCTAATATGGAAAGTGAATTAGATGAAGTAGCAGAAGGTAGTATAGTTTGGTATGAAATATTAGATAAATTTTATAAAGACTTTGAACCTCTTTTAAATGTTGCATTTAAAGAAATGGAAAAAGATGCTCCAGAAGAAACTGGTGAAAGTTGCCCTGAATGTGGAAAGCCACTAGTAATAAGACATGGAAAGTTCGGTAAATTTACTGCTTGTTCAGCTTATCCAGAATGTAAATATATAAAAAAAGAAGAAAAGAAAATTGTTGAAATATGTGACTGTCCAAAGTGTGGACATAAAATCATTGAGAAAAAAACTAAAAAAGGAAAAGTATTTTATGGATGTAATAACTATCCAAAATGCAATTATGCTCTTTGGGATAAACCAACTGGCGAAATATGTAAAAATTGTGGCGGCTTAATTGTTGAAAAGAAAGATAAAACATATTGTCCAGAATGTGAAAAATAAGATTTAAGATTGTTTCTTAAATCTTTTTTTGTTATTATATATTGCATGAATAAATTTGATGCAGTGGATGAAATTCTAGAAAATTTGGTAAATAGTGGTAGTGTTATAAACTACTTAAAAGAACTTAGAAGTAAAAGTATTGATTTAATTAATAAAGACTTAGATTTAAAAGAAACTCTTTATGAAATAGCTAATGATATACAATTTTGTACTCTAATGTTTTTGAATGCAAAAAATGAATATAATATTAATTTTATTAGTGGAATATCTACAGGCATTTATTTACCTTATAATGGCTCATATAAACTTAAAATATTTGGTGGAACAACTAAAAGAAATGGAAATGAATTTATTAATGAAGATACATTATTTGATATAGCATCTATTACAAAACTTTATACATTAGTTTTACTATTTAAATTAGAAGAATTAGGTCTAATTGATTTGAATAAAAAAATAAGTGATATAAATCCTGATATTCAAGGATTAGAAGATTATACATTAAATGATTTAATAAGATTACATGGAATTCTTAGAACAAAGGGGAACGTTGCTACATCTACTTCATTTGAAGAAGCATATGAAAAATTTAAAACAGTATATTTATTAGATAATAGTAGAGAAAATAATACTTATACTGATTTTGGAGCTATGGTAATAGCAGATACTATTGAAAAAGTATTATCTAATTATTTTAATAAAGAAATGAAAATTGATGAAATAATGAATAGATTCTTATTTATTCCACTAGGTATAAAAAATACTACATATACTCCAGGTACAATTAATATTGCAGGAAATAATAATGATTTTGGTTTACCACATGATCCTAAATCAAGAATTCTTGGTGGTAAAGTAGGACATGCTGGATTATTTACAAATAGTGAAGATTTAATGAAGTTGTCTCTTGGTATTATGGGAAATGGGTATTTAAATAAAA
>CAMKNB010000052.1 GCA_946414095.1 uncultured Mycoplasmatota bacterium | reverse complement strand
AAAAAATATATAACTATATAGTAATTTTTTATGAAAGGAGAGTTTATATATGAACTCATTATTTGGGCCAAAAAATAACAACAGATTTGCCCCTGAAAATTCAAAAGTTGATGCAGTAGAATTTAATTCTACAGAAACCAAGGAATCCAATAGTGGTGTCCATAGTTTTTCTGACTTTGGATACAAAGATGGAAGATTATCTCAAGGTGTTTCTGATGGTGAACCTAGAGAGAAAGCTTATATCAGAGATATTTTAGATACACCTATTACTATTACTGGTGTACATGAACGTAATTCTAAAATGAGTGCGGGTGGCACGTATTTAACCATCGAATTTGAAAAAGATGATACTAAGTATTATTGCAATACTTCCGGTCAAACAATTAAGAAACAGTTAGAGGATAGAGTTGGAGTTACATATCCTTTCACTGCAACAATTAAAGAAATTTCAAAGAAAGATAATCCGAATCTCAAATATTATAAATTAACTTAATGATTATTTTAGTCCAGGAGTACATATCTATGTACTCCTGGACTATACATTTTAGTAATATAGAGAAAGGAGTTAAAAATGAGAGAAAACATAAGAAATTATTTTATTAAACTGCTTGGAGGATACACTAAATTTGAAGTAAATAGAATAGAATCTAAATGTGATAAAAAAATAAATGAATGTAAGAATGCTATAGATAAATTTCAAGAATTGATTTCTAAAAAAGATGAGATTATAAGTACATTAAATAAAGAAATAGATAGGCTATCTATAGAAAATCAAGGCTATGATACATTATTAAGAACACCATCTAATGGTTCATTTAATACTGAACCAATAAGAAGAAGAAGGAGAAGACGTAAACCTAAAAAACCTACAAATACTAATATAGAAGAATAGGTGATTTTACTATGATAAATCCAACTATAAATATGAATATTGCTGATAATTATAATCATTATCAGCGTACATCTAATTTTAATGTTAAATTTTTAGAAGAAAAATTACTTAAGATGTATGGTAATAATGCTAAAGAATTATATTTAACTTCTAGTGGTATGGAAGCTATTACTTCTGTCATTGAATTTTTGTTACCAAAAACTGGAAAGATTATAATTAGTGATTATTTATATTTTGAAACAGAATCATGGTTATCATTTGTTGATAGATATGAAGTTATATCTATAGATTTACAAAATTTAGATGAATTAAAAAAGACTATATCTGAACATTCAAATATAGATATTATATTATTTGATAATCCTACAATATATCATAAATGGTTAGATGTAAAAAGTATTGTTAAAATTGCTCACGATAATAATATAAAAGTAATTGTAGATAATAGTATTGTTAGTTTTTATTATTATAATCCATTAAATGATGGAGCTGATATAGTAGTAGAAAGTTATTCTAAATATATATCTGGCCATGGTGATATGATGATGGGAGCTGTAGTATTTGGATATAACTTAGATTCTGAAACTAAAGATTTATTAAAATCATATTTAAGTTGGAGAGGAAGAGTTATTAATACAATTAGTGCATATATGTTAGATACCAGATTAGAAACTTTAGATATACGAATGAAAGCTCAAACGGAAAATTGTAAATATATAGTAGATAAATTAAAAGAATTAAATCAAACTATTTTATATTGTGGAGTAGGTTCTGTATTTTTATTAATTGGGTATAAAGAAGAAGATGCTAAAAAATTAAAACATATTCCGATAAATATTACTTATGGTAATACATTTTCTATTTGTACACCTATATATGATTTTGATAAAGAAAAATTTAATCAATTTGATTATTTAAGATTTTCTATTGGTTTAGAAGATAAAGAATTATTGTTAAATGATATTAAACAAATATTGAAAAGGAGTAAATAATTATGGAAGAAAAAGATTTAAGAGATATTTTAATTGAAACTCAGCATGAACTTATTAAACAATATCAAGATAAAATATTTTTACTTGAATTTTTACTTAAGAAATTATCAGAAAAAGAAGAAATTAATACAGTAAATGAACCTTTACATAAACCAACAATTGTAAAATTTAATCCTACTACTCCAACTACAGTTGATAACATTCAATATATTACACCACAATCTATATCTCCTATTAATCCGTTTACGCATGAAGTACTTAAAATTGTTCCTATTAATTATTCTGTATATCCAGAAGTAATAAAGCCTAAATAATAAATATTTTAGGAGGGGGTTTTATGAATGAAATTTCAAAAATTGACATTAAAACTTTTTTACTTAATAACATTAAGTATCTTATTACTATTGTCATTACCATCTTATGCTGCGTCTTCATCTACATCAATTTCCTCTACAAACCGAATACTAATTCCGAGTTACAAAGTTCAATCAATGAGTCAAGAAAGTTACATCAAGAACTTAGAAACATTATGCAGCAATTATCAAATTCAATTAGAGAATCTGAAAGAACAGTTGAGTCAATCGGAGATACAAATACAGAACTCCAAGAAAATCAACAACGAACAGAAAGCACTATTGCAGATTTTAAGGAATCAGTTTCAATCAGTAGAGAATCAGTTGACAATTTGCAAAACAGAATTAACAACATTGAAGGAACAACAAAGTCTATCGGAGAAACTCTTAACAGACTTGACGAATTACAATTTAGACAGCAAGAGGCTATTACAAGAGCAGAGTCAATCAATAATAATATTAGAAAATCAATTGAATCAAATAAATGATTTATACGATAAAGCTAATATTAAAATAGAAAATTTAGGAATGCAGTTGGAAAAAATAACTAATGAATATAATAAACTTAAAAAAGATATGATTAGAACTTCTAGAAGACATAAGTGGCAGAAAGTTGTAATTGGTATAATATCTACCGGTATAGGTTACGGTATAGGGAGGGCAACATCATAATGGATATCACATATAAACTTCCTTATACTTTTACAGTTGATAAAGATGTATATAAAATTGAAGCTTCTACTGGTGAAGTATCTAATGGATTTTTTACTTGGCCTATTAAAGAATATACTGATAGACCTAATAAATTCTATATGGAAAAAGATTTTGATATACATATTCCAAAAGGTGTTAGTGTTATAAAAATTAATATGAGCACATTTAAAGGAATACCTATCTCTAGATGTGTTATAATAGATAAAGATACACAGATAACTTGGTTAGATTTTAGAGATTCATCAGCTATACAGTATCCTTGTATTAGGGTAACTCCAGATAAATTATATAGATTAACAACTGGATTAACTTATGATATCGATTATGAACATGGAAATCTTATATTGGAATATTCTTATGATATTAATAATTATTCAGAATCTTCAATAAAGGTAGTTGATTTACATTATGATTGATACAATGTTTACCGCATTACTAGCATATATATCTATTTATTGTATATTTACATTTATTAAAATAATAGCACAACAATAATAAGAGGTACCCTAATATTAGGGTACCTCTTAAAATATTTTAAATATCTTTATAAAGTTGTATTTTTGGTGAATTAATATCATTTTCAGTTAATATTTTTCTACATTCAATAATTGATTTCCAGATTTTTGAAATATGTTCACATTGTATATATTTCTTTTCATTTTCGTCAAATGCAGCAATAGGGCATAAATTTCTACACATTGGTAGTACATCACAATCTAAACAAATTTTTGGTAATAATCGTTTCCATTCGTTTAAATGATTAGTTATTATTGTTTTATAATTATCAGAAATATTACTTATTACTACATTATCATTATGACATCTTACGATATCTCCATTAAATTTTAAAGATAATGATATTAACCCTGGAGCACAAGGAGGCCATGGTTCTAATTCAAACTTATGTTTTTTAAATTTATCATATTTTATAAAATTACTTACCATTAATCTATATTTATTATGATATATATCGTTATTATTTATTATATCATTAGATAATTTTTTAAACGAATTTTCTATTTGACCTTCTTTAAATGTATATACATCTTTAGGAGTATGTTTAAAAAATACTCCTATATATCCCATACTTATTTTTGTATTAGGAAATATTTCTTCAAGTATATCATAAGCTTTAGAAATATCATCGTTTAATGCACTAAATACAAAATTTATATTTCTATTTTTTATTTTAAGAAAACTTTTAATATTATCATCATTTGGAATATTATTTCTTATAGCTAATGGGTTTGGAGCATCATATGACATAGTAAAAATAATATTATGCTTATTACAAAAATCTGCTATTTCATCATTTAATAATAATCCGTTCGAATAAATTCTATAATTAGTTATTTTTATACCTAATTTTTCAAAAAGTAAAATATAATGTTTTATAGTTTCCCAATATAATAATGGTTCTCCGCCCCAAAAATAAATTCTTTTATAATATATCGGTGGAACAATTGACCATTCTTTTAAAAATGATATAATATTTTTATTTAACTCATCTGATGGTTTTAATGAAAAAGTATTTTTTATAGGAGTTTGAGAGCAATGTCTACATGACATATTACATGCTGGTCCTAATAATAAATAAACTGCTTTTAAAATTCTGAAATATCTAAATTTAGATATATTATCAGTAATCATTAGAATCCTCCACCTTCTCCTTCACTAAATGATCCTTCACCTTGTGAAGCTTCAGATGAAGATTCATAATAGAAATTCAATTTATATTGAGTTGCAGATGTTAAATTTCCAGTTGTATAACTTTCTTGTCCACTTATACTTTTTAAAAAAGTACTACCTCTACTAATATCACACATATAATCATACCAGAAGTAATTTTTATTTGTATTTTTAATAGTAATCTTAGTATTATATCTGATAGTTATTGAAGATGGATTATTAGATGTAGCACTAGAGCCAGATGTATTTGTATAAGTTACAGAATAATTTTTGTATGAATTTGTACCAGATGTTGTAAATGTAATTTTAATAGATTTATGTATTGCTGTACTAGCAGATATTGTAGTAGCTGCAGTTACTGTACCAGAAGTCCCAGGTGATAATGTACCAGGATTATAATCCCCTATTCCAGATATAGTTGCAGTCCATGTTGTACCATGTTTTACAGTAACTGATTTAGCGCTAGTTGTAGTAGATTCTAATTTCTTTGATGATGCCCCTGGCTCAGTATAAGTAACTGTAATTTTCTGATTAGATTGTTTAGGGATAGTTATTTTATAAGTTTTCCAAGTAGCACCACTAGCTGTAAATTGATAATTTGCAGTTATAGTTTTAGAGGTTGCATTTAAAGTTCCTTTTGTATGCGAGTTAGCATATGCAGATTTTAAAGCAATAGTCGCAGTAACTTCTGTATTATACGGAACATCAGTCCAACTAGTTGTAGTTGTATTACTTGAAGATCTATCATTTCTAGTAAGAGTTATAGTTTGCTCTGTAAATTGTTGTGCCGATACTGTAAATATCTTTATTTGTGCTGCTGTTGCAGATACTGATACATTAGATGTAACTGTTACTTTTCCTTTAGGAGTTACAGTTCCTTCATTATAACCAGTATTTGGAGTAATAGATATATCAATTTCATCTTCATATTCTGCAGTAAATGTACTAGTTTTATCTACACCTTTATGCATTATATGAATAGTTTGATTTGCAGATTGTATGATAGTAACAGTAAATTTCTTTTTCTTAGCAGCTGTTGCAGTTATATCTACATCTTCACCATTTATTGTTCCACTAGTTATATTTAATGTACCTGCATCATATCCAGTATCAGGAATAAGTCTTACAGTATATTCAGATCCATCTGGTAAATCAAAAGATTCAGTAAAATCAACCCCATTATATGTGACTACAATGGTTTGATTTGGTACTTGAGTTATATTGAGCCTATATATTCTAGTAACATCTGCTTTTACTACTAAAATATATTGAGCTTTAATTTTTCCACCTTCACCTTCATGATTTACATATGCTCTAAATATTCCACTAGAAGGTGCTTTAACATACATTGTTGCTGATTGCGGAAAATATCCTTGTTGAAGATTTAAAGTACTAACTACACCAGATTTAGCCAATATATTATCATTTTCATCTGTAATAATTACATATCCAACTTTCATTTGAGTTGTAGTAGATGATTTATTAATTATACCATAAACAGAAACCATATATTTTAATGATGGAGATACTGTTATAGTATAATCCTGAGTATCGTCATATTCAAATTCATATTTTTTAATTTTATCTGAAATATAAGATTTTAAATATCCTACATTTACTAATTGAGCAGCTTTATTTCCAGAAGGTGTAGGTACAGTAGGACTCCCAGTTAAATTAGGAGAATTAATATTAGCTAATCTAACCATATTTCCTTCACCATCATTATAATATAAATCAGCCAAGATTAATCACCTCCTAATTTAACCTTAATGCAAACATATAAGACGCTAATATTTTAGAAGCTCCATAATTTATATATCCTTTAACTATTCCATTTTCAGGAATACTATCTACTATTATATTAGCAGATTGAGGAAAAAATCCTTTTGGATATGGAATACTAATAGGATTTTTATCTGTATATGCTAACACATTATCTTCGGTTGAATCTGTAATTGCAACATATCCCATTGTTCCAACTGATGAATTTTGAACAGTATTATTTAATCCATAAATACAAATTAAATATTTTTTGAATGGAGCTAATCCAGATAAAATACCATTAGTAGAAGTTACTGTTCTTGTATTTAAAAATTCTTC
>CAMKNB010000051.1 GCA_946414095.1 uncultured Mycoplasmatota bacterium | reverse complement strand
TTTTAAGTATCTATTCCAAGTATTTACGTATTCTTCTTTATTAAATATTCCTCTCACAATATTTTCTGCATCATTATAAGTATCTGCATAAATAAAAATAGGTATTATTAAAATTAATACTATTAAATACTTTATGTATTTTTTCATACTATCACCTATCATAATTATAAATTATTAATTATAATTTTACAATAAAAAAACTCTAAATATAGAGTTAATTAAGATAATTTTTCTTTTACGATAGTATTTACTAATTTCATGTCAGCTTTTCCATTAACAAGAGGTTTTAATTCTTTCATAATAGTACCCATATCTTTCATAGATGTAGGTTTTACCTTATCAAATACTTCATCAATTACTTTATTTAATTCTTCTTCACTTAATTGTTCTGGTAAGTAAGTACTTAATAATTCTATTTCTTTATTTAGTCCATCAATTAAATCTTGTCTATTTCCAGCTTTAAATTGTTCAATACTTTCTTTATGAGTTTTAACTTGTTTGCTTACAACTTCGATTACTACTTCATCACTTGCTTCATGTCTTTCCATTTTATTATCTATTAAGTATTTATCAATACCTGACTTTAATAATCTTAATGTACTTACTTTATCTTTATCATGAGCTTTCATAGCTTCAACCATATCTTTTGAAATTCTATCGTATAACACAAGTATCACTCCTTATTATTAATATCTTTGTTTATTATGTTTTTTAGCATTTCTAATAGCTTCTTTTTTAGCTTCTCTTCTTACAATGCCAGGTTTAGAATATTCTCTTCTTTTCTTCATTTCAGTAGGGACTCCGCTACGTTGAACTTTCATTTTAAAACGTTTTAATGCACCCTCAACATTTCCGTCTTTAACATCTACGTGTGTCATTCTTCTTCCCTCCCTTCATGACTATAATTGATTATATTATAAAATTTGTCGAATTTCAAGTAAAAATAATGAAAAATATATTATTTTATGATATAGTTTATAATGGAGATGATAATATGAATAGTAATATTAAATTTATAATAGTTGGAATTGTAATGATAATAGGTTTTAGTATACTGGGGTATTATGAATTGATTGTTAAGCCTAATAAGCATGAAGAAAATCCAATTGTAGAAAAAAAAGATGATGAAGATAAAGATAATAATCAAACAGAGGATCCAAGTATAACAACTAAATTAAATGTTAATGAATTTGATTATAAACTAATTAAAGAAGTTAATGCTAATTATACTGATAATTATTTAATTAGCCCAATGTCAATTGGATATGCCCTATCTATTTTAAAAGAAGGTGCCTCTAATAAAACTAAAAGTCAGTTATCTGTACTACTTAATAATTATAAAGTAGATGAAACTTATAGTATAAAGAATAGAATTGGTATAGCTAATACATTATTCATTAGAGAAGAAAACAAAAAATACATATCAGATAATTACATAACTAAAATACAAAACAATTATAATTCAGATTTGTTAATAGATGAGTTTAAAACACCAAAAGTTATTAATGACTGGATTAGTGAAAAAACATTTAATATGATAAACAATACTATTAAAAGTTTATCAAGTGAATTTACTCTAGGTATAGCAAATGCTATTGCAATAGATGTTGAATGGAAAAATAAATTTGAATGTACTAGTACAAGAGAAAAAGAATTTACATTAAGTAATGGTAAAAAAATGAATACTCCTATGATGTCATCATCAAATGATGCATATTACATTGAAAGTAATTTAGCTAAAGGTATTATAAAAGATTATAAAATATATAACAAAAATACTGGTGATGAAGTAACACAGGAAGACGAAAATACAGTTGCTTTAGAATATATAGCAATTCTTCCTAATAATGATATAAGAGAATACATAGGTAATTTTAATAATAATGAATTAAATAGATTATTAAATTCTAAAAAAGAAGCAAACGAAACAACAGATATAAATTATAGTATTCCTAGATATACATATGATTTTAATTATGATAAATTTCCTAATTCATTAAGGCTTTTAGGCCTTGAAGATATGTTTGTACCTGCTGTTGCTGATTTTTCAAATATGTTAAGCGATACAGCTAATAAAGAAAAAGTACAATTATATGTATCTGATGCAATACATAAATCACACATTGAATTTAATGAAAACGGTACAAAAGCTGCTGCTACTACAGTAATTATAATGGATAAAAATATGGCAATTCAGCCAGAAAAAGAATCAATAAACATTGAGTTTAATAAACCATTCTTATATATTATAAAAGAAAAGAATAAGAATAAAATATGGTTTTTTGGAACAGTATATACACCTGATAAATGGACTAACGATAATAAAAATTGTAATGTTAGATAATTAGGAGGTTAAAATGATTAAAACTTTTATTGATGAGAAAACACTTCAAAAAAGAATTAAAGAACTTGCTAAAAAGATTGAAAATGATTATAAAAATGAAGATATTACAATAATTTGTATCTTAAAAGGATCTATATACTTCTTTGCTGATCTAACTAAAAGAATTAAAAATAACTTAAGTATTGAATTTATGAGAGTGTCAAGTTATGGAAGTGGAACTGAAAGTACTGGCGAAATTCAATTAAAGCTTGATTTAAATACATCTATTGAAAATAAAAATGTAATAGTCGTTGAAGATATCATAGACTCTGGAAGGACACTTTCTTATTTAATAAAATATTTAAAAATTAAAAAACCTAAAACTCTAAAATTATGTACTCTTCTTGATAAACCTGATAGAAGAATTGTAAAAGACGTATATGTTGATTATGTTGGATTTACTATACCAGACTATTTTGTTGTAGGATATGGTCTTGACTTAGATGAAAAATACAGAAATATTCCTTGTATTAAATGTTTTGTAAAAGATAAAGATGAATATGCTAAATTATTAGAAAGCAAAAAAAAGATTACTTCAAAGTAATCTTTTTATTATATCTTTTGCGTTTATATCATAATCATCTAACTTATCTAGGTCTATATATCTAACTTCATAATAATTATCTTCACTCATTCTTTCTTTTTCTTCACCACTTAGCTCTGGCGTTCCACTTATTCTTTTACAAAGAAAATAGTTTTCAATAGTTTCATCAAATTCAAGTGTTTCTAGTTTTTTTATTACTTTAATATCAATATTAAATTCTTCTTTAATCTCTCTTATTACGCTTTGCTCTAATGTTTCACCCTCTTCTAGTCCTCCACCAGGAATAACGTAGTATTCTTTTTTAATACCATTTTTAATCTTTCTTCTAAACATAACAAGTAATTTATTATCTTCTATAATAATGGCTCTAGAACTAATTCTTTTCATTTTTCCTCCTACTTTAACTTTATTATAAAATAAAAGAATTCTTGAAACAAGAATTCTATTTTAATTTTAATGTCTTTTCTTTACCATATATTATTTCATTAGTTTTAATTCTAAGTTCTTCCATCATTTCTAAATATGCATAGCTAGGATGAGTTTCTGAATAATTAATTGCATAAAATAACCAATTCCACTCATTATATAAATCAATATCTCTACTTTCAAGCATATGTAGTTTTCTATGAGAACTTTTAGTTAAAAGTGCTCCATTTTGAAGTGTAGTATTATTATCATTTCTTTTTTCAATGTGATGATATGTAAGTGGATTATCTTTAGTAATTGGTGTTCCCATCCAGTCATATCCATTTGGCTTATAAATGATAATTAACTTAGATAATAATTCTTGTTCTAATGTATTCATGAAACCCTCCTTTCGTAAGTGAAACATATTATATCAAATTTTTTAAAAAAAATCAAATTAAAAAAGGAACTTGCGTTCCTTAGTTTAATTATTTTATTTGACTCATTACTTCTTCAGCAAAGTTATCATTTCTTTTTTCCATACCTTCGCCTACTTCATATTTAACAAGTTTAACTAATTTAGAATTATTATTTTCTAAATAAGTTTTAACATTCATTCCAGAGTCTTTAATAAATGCTTGTTCTTCTAAAACAGTTTCTTCATAGAATTTTCTAATTCTACCTTCAACTATCTTATCAGCAAATTCAGGTTTCTTTCCTTCATTAATAACTTGTTCTTTAATAACATTTTTTTCATGTTCTAAATCTTCTTCAGGTACACTTTCAATATTTGTATAAAGTGGTCTCATAGCTGCTGCTTGCATTGCTACATCACGAGCTACATCTTCATTTTTACCTTCAACTACTACTAGTGAAGCAATTTTTCCACCCATATGTAAGTAAGTACCAAATACTTCTTTAGAATTCTTAGTTATTTTTTCAAATCTTCTTAAACTAATTTTTTCACCAATTTTAGCTGTAGCATTAACGATTAAATCATTTAATGTATCATTTCCTGCTTTTAATTTTAAAGCACTTTCCATATCTTTAGCATCATTATTAAGTAATGTGTTTCCAATAGTATCTAAAAGTTCTTTAAATTCAGCATTTTTAGCAACAAAATCAGTTTCGCTATTAAGTTCAACTACTACTGCGTCATTTTTATTAACATAGAAGTTAGCAAGTCCTTCTGCAGCTATTCTTTCTGCTTTTTTAGCAGCTTTAGAAATACCTTTTTCTCTTAAATAATCGATTGCTTTATCCATATCCCCATTAGTTTCAACTAAAGCTTTCTTGCAATCCATCATTCCAGCTCCAGTTCTTTCTCTTAGGTCTTTAACCATACTAGCACTAATATTCATATGAACCTCCTAATTTAATGATGAAACTAGTTCATCTTTTTTCATAGTTGAATAACCAGAAATACCTTTTTCTTTAGCTATTTTTTTAAGTTCAGCAACTGTCATTTTACTATAATCAACAGTTTCTTTTACTTCTTTTTTAGTTTCTTTCTTTGGTTGTTTTTTTTCTACTTTTTCTTCTTCTTCAAAGTCATCAAGTTCAACAACTTTAGTTTCAACTTTAATTTCTTTAGCTGGTTTTGTTTCATCTTCAGTTACATAATCTACAAGTGGTAAATTATTAGCTTCACAAACGGCATTAGCTAAAACTCCTAAAACAACCTTAACACTTCTTACAGCATCATCATTAGCTGGAATTACATAATCTACATCGTCTGGATCACAGTTAGTATCTACAATTCCAAATACTGGAATGTGTAAACGTCTAGCTTCACGAATAGCATTAATTTCTACTCTTGGATCTACAACGATAATAGCTTTTGGTAAACTTTCCATTCCTCTAATTCCACAAAGAAGTTTATTTAATTTTTCATATTCTTTTTGAATCTTAGCAACTTCTTTTTTAGGAAGTAATTCAAATTTACCAGTTTCTTCCATTTTTTCGATTTGAGATAATCTTTTAACTCTTTCTCTAATTGTTCTGAAATTAGTTAAAGTACCTCCCAACCATCTTTCTGTTACATAAAAACTTTCACATCTTGTTGCTTCTTCGATACTTGCTTCTTTAGCTTGTTTCTTAGTACCAACAAATAGAACCTTACCACCATTTTCACATGCTTTAAGAAGTTCAGCGTAAGCTTCTTCGATTTTTTCTACAGTTTTTTGTAAATCAATAATATGAATGTCATCTCTTGTTGTAAAAATGTATTCCTTCATTTTAGGATTCCATCTTTTAGCTTGATGTCCAAAGTGTACACCAGCTTCTAATAAATAACTTTTTGCAATTACTGCCATAATATTCTCTCCTTTCGTTAATTCTTCTACCCATCTTTAAATCAATATTCACTTAAAATATACTCTTTTAAGCACTAGAATATTAAATCAACAGGTATGTCTTTTTTCTTAAAGCCAACTTATTTTAGCATAATTTTAATCAAAATAAAAGAGTTTTCTTTTAAAAAACTCTATTTTTAAACTAAACAACTAATATCATATCCTAGTATATTTCCTATCCACCTAACTAGATATGGTAGTAAGAATATACATAGTAATATTATTGCCATTGTTACTAATGTCTTTTGTGCTTTCTTTAGTCCTTCAGCATCTTTTGCCATTACTGCAGGAATTAATGTTATCATTCCTTTTACTATTGCAGCGATTGCTCCAATTATTTGTATTGCTTTTACACCTGCATGAACAATTTTTGTCAAATTTGGTCCTAATATCTCTGTACAAGTCATAGGATTTGTATTAAATCCTAAGTTAGGAGTATCTGGTTTTTTGCCATTTGATTTAGATGGATCTACAAATTCACCATTTTCTGAAGTTAGCTTACCACATTTATCATTAACTTTATCTGTAGAATTAAAATAGCAAGTAGTTCCCCTATATTCACCCCAATGAGAATTAAATCCAAGTTCTATTTTCCAACCACAATCACAACTAATTTTGCTTGGACATTTATTATCTGCAGCAACACTTTCAAATTTACTTATTAATGCACTATCAGTCAAAAATATTTTACCTTCTTTTTCTTCATGAGGAACACTTGAATCTAGAGTATAACCTGCATTATTTTCATCAAATTCTAATGTCTTATCTTTTTTATTATAAACAAGCTTGTATGGTATACCATTATTTCCTGTATAGAAACACTCCACAAGGTTCTCTTTATCATAAATACCAGTTTTACCAGCTACTGATTCACACTTTTTAGGATTTCCATCATCATCATAACAATTTAATCCTACTGTAGTAACATATGGATTTGAATAAGAGTGGCGTCCTATTTCTGATCCTGAATTAGGTTCTGTATCAACTATTTCATGTGGATCTTCATTAAGGCTATTTATTACGCAATAGCTTGGATAGGAATCATTTACTCTATAGACCCTATATGATGGACAAACAATATCATTTTTTTGTAAATCAACTGATCTTTCAACAAAGTCTGGCATTTGTCCAAAAGGTGATAAAGTCCATAAAGAATTACATCCTTTTGAATTTCTTCCATCAAAGTCTTTAGTTTCACCACTATTAGCCCAAGTATATTCAAAAGGCTTATATTTTCCATCTTTAAATGGCATAAATGCCACATGTTCTTTCCAAAAACTATCATTTTCCCAATATGAAGCTTCTTTTCCTTTAATATATGCTTCATCTAAATCATATACTCTAATTCTAAATTTGATTGTTTCTCCAGTTCCAGGAGCTACAAATGAATAATCACAAGAATAATTATACACTTTTGCTTCTACTTTATTAGAAAACATAAATATTAAAAGTATTAAAAAAACATATTTATATATTTTTTTCATATA
>CAMKNB010000050.1 GCA_946414095.1 uncultured Mycoplasmatota bacterium | reverse complement strand
AATTATATTTTAATGGATAAATATTAAAAAAATTGTCGAAATAAAATAGCTTATATAAATAAGCTATTCATTTATAGTATATTTTGTTTCTAGAACTACTTCTAAATTATCATTTTCATATTTATATGTTTTGGCATAACCATATCCTTCAAATGTAACATTTATATTTAATAATTTACATATAGTATCTATATCATTTCTTGACCAATCTTTGATATCTGGTAATTCATAATCACCATTATTGGTAAGTAAAAATACTTTATTACCAGCATTTAATGTAACATTATTTGATGGATATTGTTTTATAATCTTATTTCCATTACCTATTACTATTGGCAATAGTGAAGCAGAAGACAATAATTCTTTAGTAGTTTCTGTATCTTTATTAATATAACTGCCAAGAGTAAATGTTGTTGATTCTTTATCTTTAGAAGCACCATAAATATTTAAATATGTTCCTACATTCTTAACTAGTTGTTTAACAGCAGTTTTAATATCACTTGATTTATTTATTTTAGATACAGCTACATAAATAATAATTTGAGGATCATTTCCTGGAAATGCACCAGCAAAACTTCTAACATAATTTGTACTACCAGTTAGATAGCCACCTCTAGGAGAAGCAATTTGAGCAGTACCTGTTTTACCTATTAAATCATATCCTTTAACGCTATATCCAGTACCAGTTGACATTCTAGCTCTTCCATCAACTACTCCTCTCATCAAATCAATCATAGCATCTGTTGTTTCTTTACTAAATACTTTTCTAATTTCAGTTCTTTTATTTTCTTTTACAATATTTCCTTTACTATCTACTACTTTAGAAACTAAATATGGTTTTATCATAGTTCCTTCATTACCAAGCACGCTAAGAGCTTGTAACATTTGAACTGCAGTTACTGTTATACCTTGACCAAAAGATGCACTAGCTACTTCAGTATTATATCTAAAATTAATAATACCATTACTTTCATTTGGTAAAGATATTCCTGTTTTTGTTCCAAAGCCTAAATCAGTATAAAAATCTTTTAATTTAGCACGTCCTAATTTTAATCCAAGCTTAGTTGCAGCAACGTTAGATGAACCCATAAATCCTTCATCATAAGTAATTGTTCCCCATCCATAATAATTCCAATCCTTAATTGTAGCATCATCAACAGTTATACGTCCACTTTTATATGTAGCATTGCCATCGTACATTCCTGCTTCCATCGCAGACATAAAACTAAATATTTTCATTGTAGAACCAGGTTCATAAGTATTTGCTACAAATGGATCATAATATGATTTAATTTCAAGAGTGTTATTGTTAAAACTTGGGCTTGATGAAACACCAAGTATTTCACCGGTCTTAGCATTCATTACAGAAACAGTTGCCCATTCTAAACCAGACTCTTCTAATTTAGTTCTAGCTTGTTCAGTAAACATTTGAATATTTGTATCTATTGTAAGATATATATCATTACCACTTATTGCTTTTTGTTCAATACTAGGTGTGCTTGTTATTTGATAGCCATATAAATCAGATTGATATTCAATATATCCATTTTCACCAGTCAAATCATCATTATAATATTGTTCTAATCCCATTTCCCCTTCATAATTACCACTGTCATTACGTCTAGCATAACCAAGAGAATATGATAAAAAATCTCCATTTGGATAATATCTTTTAGTACTTGAAATAAAGTCGATTCCAGGAAGATCTAACTCTTCAATTTGATCTTTAACTAGTTCAGTAATTCCTCTTCCTCCAGGTCCAAGTTCTACTTGATATGGAACACCTTTTTCACAGTTTTTACCATCACTATCACATTTTTTAATACTTGTATTTAATAAACCTAGTATTTTTTCTTTTTTCATATTAATAATAGTACTTAATTTTTCAGCAGTCATTTCTTTATCAACTACATGATATGGCCTTTTTGGATCTTTAGTTCTACTTGGTTCCAAGTATGCAATTACTGTGTAACTATTTACATCCTTAGCAAGTACTTCTTTTCCCTTAGAATATATAGTTCCACGAGGAGCAACTATAGTTTTTTTAACCGTATCTCTTTCAGAAGCAAAATCTGCTAATGTTTTTCCTTTAACAACTACATGTCCAGTACCAATATATAATAGTTTAAAAATAAGACATAAAAAAATAAAAACAACTATAATAGCAAATATTATATTTATTTTTATTGTCCTTATTTTTTTCATTCTGCACCTCTTACTTTGAAACTACTCTAATATTACTATTATTATACTTCAAACCAAAAGTATCTGCAACCTCCAAAGCATTATCTAAAGAAGATAATTCATTAATTTTCATTTGAATACTAGCATTTAATTGTTCTTGTGTTTGTATTTTGCTCTTTAATCTTTGAAGTTCTGAGTTATGAGATTGTAATTTAGCTTGACCTATAAAACTTGTTATAATTGTTGCAACAACAAATAAGACGATTAAAGTCATCATCATATTTTCACCTCTAAGTTTTACATATCTTTTCTTTTTCATTTTACCCTTTCTATAACTCTTAACTTTGAACTTCTACTTCTATTATTATCACCTAATTCATCATCACTAGGTGTTATTTTTACTATTTTTCTAGCTCTTGCTTTTAAATGTTCTGGAACAATTGGTAATTTTTTAGCACTTTCATCATCACTGCATAGTTCATTAAATACATGTGCAACTATTTTATCTTCAAGTGAATGAAATGATATTACACATAATCTTCCACCAACATTTAGTAAGTCAAATGCATCTCTAATTGAACTTTCTAAAATATCAAGTTCATGATTCACTTCTATTCTTATTGCTTGAAATACTTTTCTAGCTGGATGTGATTTATTTCTATAACTAATTGGCACATTATTTTTAATTAGTTCAGCTAATTCAAGTGTTGTATTAATTGGTCTATTATTTACTATAGCTTTTGCTATTGATTTAGCATTTTTTTCTTCACCAAATTTATAGAAAATTTCTACTAATTTTTCATAACTATAATTATTTACAACATAGTGTGCATCTAATGGATTGTCTTTATCCATTCTCATATCAAGTCTAGCATCTTTATGAAAACTAAATCCTCTTTCTTCTTCATCTAATTGTGGACTTGATACACCCAAATCAAATAGTATTCCATCAACACCCTTGTCAATATATTTTTTCATATCAACAAAGTTGCTTTTAATAATTTTAAAGTTATCTGCAATACTAGATAACTTTTCATTTGAGTACTTTATTGCTGCTTCATCTTGATCAAAGGCGAAAAGAAACCCCTTTTTATTCAATTTCTTTAATATCTCGCCTGAGTGCCCTGCGTACCCAACAGTGGCGTCTATATAAATTTTACCCTCTGATACATTTAAATACTCTATTACCTCATTTAATAGTACACTTTTATGCTTCATATCTATTATCGAAAATATCTTCTATCATTTCTTCTAGAGTATCTTCATTCTCTTTCATATACTTATTAAATTCTTCTAGACTCCAAATTTCTAGTCGTTCATTTACGCCAATAATCACACATTCTTTTTGAATATTGGCGTAATGAACTAACGGTGAGGTAATATTAATTCGACCTTGTTTATCGAATTCGGTAATGGAAGCGCCACCAATAAGAGCTCTTTCAAATGCTCTTACATTCTTTCTAGTAACTTGTAGAGTGCTTACTTTTTGCATCATTTTGTTCCATTCTACTTCAGAATAAACAAATAAGCATTTATCAAAGCCACGAGTGACAATGAATCTTTCTCCGAGTTCACTTCTAAATTTAGAAGGAATAATTAATCGATTCTTTTCATCAATATTATGATGAAACTCACCCATTAACATATCGGAGCACCCCACTTTCTACCACTTTGTTTCACTTCCTACCACTATATTACTATTTTTGAATTTGTTTGTAAATACCTTTTTCTAAAAAATATGTAAATTTTTGTAAATAAAAAAAGAGTTTTAAAACTCTTTAAATTATTTTCATTGTAATAATTTTTTAATAAACTTTGGATTACCTTTATCCATTTCAGCCATATAATAATCATTAGTTAAATAATTATAGCCAATACTAGTTGAATTTGATAAATCTTTAAATACTTGATACACATGATAATCAATTTTTAATTTATGTAGAATAAATTTAATAATACTTAAATTACCAATAGATGTTTCATCACCCATAAATATATCAACGCTTTTTATTTTATTACCTTTTTCAGCACGCAATAATTCCATAAAATTATCAATAAAAATAGTATTATCATAAGATTCAACATGTAATAATGCAGTATTCTTTTCTTTATGAATTAGTATAGCCATACAAGTCTTTATATCTCTTACATAACCTATTGGATTTTCTTCATCAAGTATTTTATATTCATCAAGTCCTACTAGAAACTTATCTTCCATAGACCCTCCATTTGATTGACAATTATTCTATCATTATAAATCTAAAATATCAATAACTTCTCTAACACTTATATTATTAAATATTGCAATATCATCAATACATATATTATCTTTTCTCATAGACTTTACTCTTTCTGTTAGTTCTTTATCATTAGAAGTACTAACAAAAGTCTTTAAATCATCTTTTAGTACTTCTAAACTGACAATTATATTTTCTATGTCACTAATTATATTCATAAACCTCCTTTCTTCCCTCCATATATATAATTAGCCATAAAAATATTAAAACACTTCTTTTAAAAAAAATAAGTGAATTAATTCACTTATTTCATAATCATATTAATTATCTCATTCATTACATATATTTTATCTTCAGGTATATATAAATATCCATCTTTATTAATTATATATCCTTTACTAATCGCATCTTCAAAACTAAATGCTTCAAATATATCCATATCAAATCTATTTTGAAAGTCCTCAATACTTATGCCTTTAAGTTTTCTAAGACCTAAAATAATTTCATTTTCCATTTCTTCTTGAATAGATACAAGAAGTTCATTAAATCTAAATTCACCCTTTAAATATTTGTTAAAATTTCTAGTATTTTCATATCTCATATTATTTATATATCCATGAGCACTAAGACCAAATCCATAGTATTCATCATTATCCCAATAAGTTAAATTATGCTTACTCTCATATCCACTTTTAGCAAAATTGCTTACTTCATAATGTACATAACCTTTTCTTTTTAGTTTTTTACATATATATTTATACATTTTATAATCTAAATCTTCACTAATCGGAGTAATCTTCTTATTATATAAAATAGTATGCTCTTCTAATATTAAAGAATATGTACTAATATGATTAACATCTAATTTTAATAAATTATTTACATCGCTCATAAACATATGCATAGTTTCTATTGGTAGTGCATATATTAAATCCACATTAACATTATCAAAATACTTTTTAGCAAGCTTAATATTATTAAATATCTCTTCTTTAGTATGTTTACGATTTAAAAACTTAAGATTAAATTTATTAAAACTTTCAACGCCAATACTTATTCTATTGACATTATTTTCTTTTAAAAATTTTAATAGTTCTTCACAAACATCATTAACATTGCATTCAAACGTAAATTCTCCATCTTTATCTAAATCAAATTTTTTAGTTAGTTTAAATAATTTTTTCAAGTTACCAATGCTTAAACACGAAGGTGTTCCACCACCAATATAAATTGATTTTACTTTATCACCTTCATAGTACTGTTCTATTTCATCTTCAAGTATATCTAAATATGCACTTGACCAGACTTCTTTATATGTGAATTTACAAAAATCACAATAAGAACAAATACTAGTACAAAATGGTATATGTATATAAACGCCTCTCATATTATTACCTCAAGACAATTATACATTATTTTATTGCAAATTAAAAGTGTCATAAGACACTTTATAATCCTAATGGTTTTCTATTTTTAATGCTAATTAATGCTATACTACCAATTAACAATCCAAGTATTAAAGCAAAATTAAGATCATCCCCAGTTTTAGGATTTGTTATTTCTTCTTCCTCTTCTGGTGCATCTCCTCCAACTCCTGGTGTTGTTACTTTTGCTTCATTTGATACTATTGGGGTTGTATTATCTTCACTACTTACACTACTTGTTGTTACATACACACTTTCTTTGCTTCCTGTTGTTACTGCTACTTCATAACTAAATATATATCCACTACTTGCATCAAAGTAATCTAAATCCCATGTTACTGTATTCTTTTCTTCATCATATACTCCATTATCAGTAGCACTTCCAGCTACATATTCTACACCTTCTGGTACATTTGATACTACTTTATTTTCATATGATGGTGCTTTTCCACTATTCTTTAAGAACACTTTTATTTCTACATTACTACTTTCAGTTAAATTTACTTCCTCTTTACTATTAACATAACTATTTACTGATAAAGCACTACTTCCCTTTTTATCTACTATGATTGGAGTATTACACTTAAGTTCAAAATTCGAATCATTTTCAGATAGTTTTATTTCTCTCATATGTGATTCACTCATAGTAAAATCACTTGCTAAAGCTTCTTGTTCACAACCAGGCCCAGGGCAAGTCGGAAATTCAACTGGTATGTCACACTTAACTCTGTCATATAATACACTATCAATATATTCTTCAGTAAAATTTTCAATAACGCTTAAATTTGAATAGTCTACATTATCATCATACTTTATAAATCCATTATTAAAAAACATCACAGAAATTTTATTATTTACTAAACCACTTTCATTGTCAAATTCATAATGTATTTCTATTTCAGGTAAAATAACAGCTGTCTCTTTTTCATATCCTTTTGGTGTTTTAGTTTCCTCTAAAATCATAAAAGTAGGAATAGAAACATCACAATAATATGGTACATTAGCACTCTCAACCTCAGTAGCTTCATGTTCATCTATTTCAACATTAGTAGGACTCCAATTACAATGTACATCAATATATTTATCAGGTTTATCATCTTCACCAGTAATATATGGTATAAAATCATCTTTTTTATTAAAATTAGAAACAATATTTTTTTCTTTTGATAATAATAAACTCAACGATTTTTGATAATCTTGTTCTACATATTTAACATATTTATATGCTTTAAGGTTTTTATCATATGAAACGTCATACTTAACATCATTATTAAAATCCCTAATTACAAATTCTGCATTATCTATTATATTTTCTTCTTCATCCATTTTATAAAAAATATTATATTGTGTCTCAATTGTTTGTTCAGTTGAATCATGAGCAATATCCGCTGGATAAGGATTAACCATTTCATGTGCTTTAATCAAACTACTTTTTGTAAAAAATAATACTGAAAACACTAATAATAAAAATAATATGGTTTTTTTCTTCATTCCACTCACTCTACTTTCATATTAATTATAAAACATTGTTATTATTATTGCAAATAAAAAGCATTTTTATAAATGCTTTAATTTAAATCTATTTTCTTTTTACTTGTAAATATTAGTGTTAATGCACTTCCTAGTA
>CAMKNB010000049.1 GCA_946414095.1 uncultured Mycoplasmatota bacterium | reverse complement strand
GGATTATCTGAAGATGACATAGTATTTGGTACTTTTCCTAATATAAAAATGAATACTGTTCCACATTTGGATATAGTGAAATTTATCGAATCAGTTTTAAAAGAGTTTGAACCAGATGTTGTAATTACACATTATCCAAATGATTTAAATAGTGATCATAAAATTACAAGTGAATGTTGTGATGAAGCAATTAGATATTTTCAAAGAAATAATTCAAATATAAGCATTAAAAGATATATGTATATGGAAGTATTATCTTCTACTGATTGGGTGATTGGAAAATCATTTACACCAAACTTTTTTTATGAGATAGGTATAGATAGTTTAGAAAATAAAATAAAAGCATTAAATGAATATGATTCTGCATTAAGAGATTTTCCTCATTCAAGAAGTATAGAAAATATTAGGGCATTAGCTACTATTCGAGGATGTCAATGTGGGCAAAAATATTCTGAAGGATATATAATTGCTTTTGAAAAGGAATAACTATATGAAAGATGTTAGAATATTAGTAACAGGAGTAGGTTCTGTTGCAGCAGTCAGTGTTTGTCGTTGTTTTAAAAGTGTGAAAGAAAGAAAAATATATGTAGTAGGAACTGATATTAAAGGGTATGTTCCAAATAAAAATATTGATAAATATTATCAAAATAAAAGATATGATGATAAAGATTTTATAAAACATCTTCTTGATATTTGTAAAAAAGAAAAAATTAACTTAATTATGCCTTTAGTTGATGGAGAGTTATATAATATTGCAAAACATAGAAAAGAATTTCTTAAAATTGGAACTATTGTATGTTTAAATGACGCAGAGACCATAAAATTAATTCAAAACAAATATGAACTATATAAGTATTTAGAAAAAAATAATATAGCTGTTCCAAATACAGTTTTGTTTAATAATGTTAATGAATTTATAAATGGATGTAAGGTTTTAGGATATCCTAAAAATGATGTTTGTTATAAGCCAATTACATCCAGTGGTAGTAGGGGATTTAGAATAATAAGTGATAACATAAATTTAGAAAACTACCTATTTAAAGATAAACCTACTATTAATACTTTAACTTATAAATATGCTATTGAATTAATGAAAAAGGTTAAATCATTTCCATCTATGATGCTAATGGAATATTTACCAGGTCAGTTGATAAATGTTGAGGCTTTTGCAATCAAAGGGGAAGTTAAGAAATTAGTAATCCATACTTTTCCACATAATGATGGTAATTTTCTTGGTGGAGAAGTTATTATTAATGAAGAAATATCTAAATATTGTGAAAAACTAATCTCTCTTTTAAAATTAGATGGATATTTTGGAATACAACTTGCATATTCTAAAGATAACATATTAAAATTATTAGAAATAAATCCTAGAATTCATGGTTCAGCAATAGTGACATATTATGTAGATAATAATATGCCATATTTTGAAATTAAGTATCGTCTAGGTGAAAAGATAGATTTTTCTAAAGAAGTAAAACCAATTAGAATAGAAGCAATAAGAGAATATATTTCATTTAGTATTTGACAAAATAAGCAGCATCTGTTACTATTCATTAATAATGATAGTATAAAAAATGCTAACAAATACCTAGATTAGAGAAAAAGAGTTAAGTGTGTGGAAGCAAAGAATCAGAAAAAAGCAATAAAATTATATTTAGAAAGAAAATAAAATGTTAAAAATATTTGACAAATTTCCAAAGTGATTTGGTAGAAATAGACATAATAATTAATATATAATTTTGTGTGAAAGGAGAAAAAATGAATTTAGGTAATGAAATATTAAAATTAAGAAAGAAAAAAGGTCTTTCACAAGAAGAACTAGGAGAAAAAATTGATGTTACTAGACAAACAATATCTAATTGGGAATTAGGTGAAACAACTCCTAATATAGAACAATTAAAATTATTAAGTAAGGAGTTTAATATTAGTATTGATGAACTTGTTGATAATGATTTACAAGATGTGTTAGTAGAGAAAGTATCAAATACTGAAAAACTAGCTGGAATGATTTTAAAGATTATTAAAATAGTTTTGATAGGTATTCCAATTGCTATAGTTGTACTTTTTATATTTGCAATTTTATTTAAAGTTGCTGTTAAATCAAAAGATACAGGAAGGGAAATAGAAGAAAGTATTCATTGTAAACTATATGGAGAAGAACATAGTTATTCAATTACTTATCAAGAATTAACTGGTTTTCCAATTGGGCAAGGAGGAGATGCATATTTTTCTGATATATTAGACTTAGATAAATATGATGATGCCCATCAAATATTTAATGTAATTAATGATTATGTTAAAAGAAATGGTGGTACTTGTAATGTTATTGAAGAGAAGAATTTTGAAAAAATTGTTAATATGTATGTAAAAGAAGGTAGCCAAACAAGTACAGGTCTAACATTAATAATTGAGAATCTTACAGATTTTGAAGTATCATATGGGGAAGCTTTTTATATTGAACAATATAATTACAAAAACAATCAATGGGAGAAATTAAAAATAATTAATGATAATGCTGCCTTTATTGCAATAGGATATAATGTAACAAAAGATAATCCTCGTGAATTAAAACAGACATGGAATTATATGTATGGCAAACTTGGTAAGGGCACATATAGAATAGTAAAAGACTTTAGTTTTAATAGTGATAGACCAATAAGTGAAGATAAAATATATTATAATTCAGTAGAATTTTATATTGATTAAGAGCATCAAAAGGAAGGGAAGGTTTTTATAAAAAGTTTGGCTTTGCTAGAAAAATAGATGCTAATCTTGGCTATGGAATGGTATTAAATAAATAATTATTATAAAGAAAGAAATTATTCTTTCTTTTTTTATATAATTGTTTTATAATTATTATGTAAAATAGAGGAATATGAGTTATTATTTAGTGAAAACTTTAAAAACACTAAATCAGTTATGGAATCTACAAAAGGAGGAATTTTGTAATGATTAAAAAAATTAAATACTTTATCTTACTTATAGGATTTTTTGTTCCACTTTGGATTAATGCAGCAACAGTAAATCTTAGTTTAAATTGTCCTGCAAATGCAAAAGCAGGTGCTAGTGTTGCTTGTACATTATCAGTTAGTCAAACTGGTGGAGTTAGTGCTGTAAAAGGAAACTTTAACTTAGGAGGAACAACTTATAAGAGTTTTGATAAGAATGGTAGCTATGATATATCTACTGTAGATCAAGATGGATTCTTATTTGGTAAAACAGATGGTTTTTCTAGTTCTATTACTTTAGGAAAATTAAATATTACTATTCCAAGTAATGCATCTCCTGGAGATTCATTTACAATTAAAATTACAAATGTAAGTGCTACTGATTTAGAATTTAATGACATTTCTCATAAAGATATAAGTGATACAATTAAAATCAAATCAAATGTTAATACATTATCAAGTTTAAGTATAACTGGAGCTGAAATTAGTTTTAATGAAAGTACATTAAATTATAGTGCTACAGTTGATGCTGATTCAATAACAATTACTGCAAAAGCAAAAGATTCTAGTGCAAGTGTTAGTGGTGCTGGTAAAAAAACATTAAAGTATGGTAAAAATGAATTTAAAGTAGTTGTAACAGCAGAGGATGGAAGTAAAAAAACTTATACTTTAACTATTACTAGACCAGATAATAGAAATACTAATAATTATTTGAAGAGTTTATCAGTAGATGTAGGAAATATTAGTTTTAATAAAGATACAACAATATATAATGTAAATGTAGAAGCAGATGTTAAAGAAGCTAAAATTAGTGCAGAGGTTGAAGATGAAAAAGCTTTTTTTGTAAAAAACTATGGTGCAAGAAGCGTTTCATTAAAATATGGTAAAAATGAAATTCTTGTAAAAGTAAGTGCAGAAAATGAAAAGGTTAAAACATATACAATTAATATTACAAGAAAAGATGATAGATCAAGTGATAATACATTATCTAGTTTATCTATTACTCCTGGAAGTATTAATTTTAATAAAAATACAACAGAGTATTATGTAAAAGTAGATGACAGTGTTACAGAAATAAAAATAGATGCTACAGCTAATGATAGTAAAGCAACAATTAAAATTGAAAAGCCTAAAAAACTAGTAGAAGGTGAAAATAAATATAAAGTAATAGTAACTGCTGAAAATGAAAAAACAAAAACATATACAATAATTGTAACAAAAGGAGATACTCAAACTAGTCAAGTAGAAGATCCAACTCAAGAAAATCCTAATTCTGAAGACCCTGGTAATACACAATTACAATCAAATAATAATACAGCTAAAAATATAAGTGTAAAAGGATATAATATTGATTTTAGTTCAGATAAGACAGAGTATAAAATAAAAACAAATGATAAATCATTAGATTTAGATATCGAACTTGAAGAAAGTGCAGCAACATATAAAGTAATCGGAAATGAAAATCTATCTAATGGAAGTGAAGTTAAAATAGTTGTAACAGCAGAGAATGGCCAAGAAAAAACATATATAATAAAAATAGTGGATAATGAATTATCTACATTGCAATTAGCATTAGCTGGTGGAATTATTTTAGCAATAATAATTGTAATAATATTGATTATTAAATCAAAATCAAAAGCATCATAATTGATGCTTTTTTTATATCATATAGAAGTTATCAGTAGTATCAGTATTTGTATTTTCTAACTTTTGAAGTCTTGAATCTAGATTTCTAACTTGTCTTTCTAATTTACTGATTCTTTCTTCATAGTTATTATCATAATTACCAATCATATTAGCATCTCCCATTTGATTTGGACCAAAAGATTGATATTGTGCATTCATATTATATCCATTTGGTGGTATAAACATTCCTGGATTTTGATAGCCTTCTTGTATATTTTGATAAAACATACCTCTGTTTTTCAAACTAATCACCTATAATAATATATGACAAAAAACATATATTAGTGTATAATATTTATGAGGTGACACATGAGACTTAAACACATTAAAGATGCTGATAAAATAATATCTAGTTCTCCTTATTTAGTTAGTAATCCAACAAACTATAAAGGAAAATGGAATACACTATTTAATAATGATAATGACATAGAAATAGAGATAGGTACAGGAAAAGGTAAATTTATAATTAGTAAAGCAATAAATAATCCTAATATTAATTATATTGGAATAGAAAAATATGATAGTCCTTTAGTTAGTGCTGTTAAGAAATTAAATGAAATAAATATTCCAAATCTAAAATTAATATGTTTTGATGCTTATAATATTAATGATATATTTGATAAAGAAATTAATAAGATATATTTAAATTTTTCTGATCCATGGCCTAAAAAAAGACATGAAAAAAGAAGATTAACATCAAGTATATTTTTAAATAAATATGAATCAATTTTTAAAAATGAAAAAAGAATAGAAATGAAAACTGATAATGATTCTTTATATGAGTATTCAATAGTATCATTAACAGATAATGGATACGAAATTGTTAAGACTGATACAAATTATTTTGATACTTTTACAACGGAATATGAAGATAAGTTTATATCAAAAGGAAAAAATATAAATTATATATCAGTTGTTAAAAAATAAATATTTTGTTATAATTTAGTATAGTATTGGAGTATATATATGAAAAAGTTATTAATAATTATAAGTATATTTTTATTAATTGGCTGTACAAATACAAATATCAATACACTAACACTTAAAGAGATAATAAACAATCAAATAGAAAGTGAAAATAATTTAAATAATACTAATAATAAAGGCTTTAGATATTATCTTCCAACAGAGTTTAGTGTTAAAAAAGATAATGATTTTGTACAAGAATTAATATCACATAATGACACATATTATTTAAACATAGATATAGTAAGTTATTATTATAAAAATAAGATACAATCAGAGCCAAAATTGGATGATTATGAGTATTTTACTTTTAATAATAATGATAATTATGGATACTTAAGAATTACAAAAAATAATGATTACTTTTTTGTTGAGTTGTGTTATAATTATGCTATAATAGAGGTAGAGGTAGAAGAGAATGAACTTAGATATGCAGTTTCTAGGTCAATAAGTATATTAAATTCAATTAAATATAACGATTTGATAATTGAAAAATATATTAATGATAATAATTTAGAATCTAGTGAAACTATATATAAGCTACCAGAGCCTAAAAATAAAAATGAAAGTAAAAACATACTTGAATATATTGAAGAGTATGAAAACAATGACGAATAAGAAAGAGGTGTACTTATGGGCGTTTTTACAAAGCTAAAAAACATTTTTTATGATGAAATGCCAATAGAAGATGAAACAACTAATGATGAAGAACTTAGTAAAGTAAGCAAAATAGTAGAAAGAAAACCAAAAGAAAGAGAAATAGAAGAAAAGCCTAAAATCGAGGAAATTAAATATGAAAAATATAAAACTGTAAGTATTCCAGAAGATGATGAAGAAGTATTACCTCCAAAATCAGAAAGTACTTTTAGTGAAAGAGATTTATTTAGAAGTGAAAGAACATTCGACTTTGTAGATTTTACTGACGATGAAATTGAAGAACCAGTAACTCCACCAAGAAGAAATGTTTTAAGTGAAGAAGCTAAAATACCAAGAGCTGAAACACCTATTAAAACTGAAGTAAAAGAGCCTAAAGTGTTTAAGCCAACTCCACCAATTTCACCAATTTGGGGAGTACTTGGAAAAGATTATGAAAAAGAAGATATTAAAGATAAAACTGTAACTCCAGAAAAACAATTAAATCCTGGAATTACAACATATGATACAGTTAGAAGAAAAGCATATGGTACTTTAGAAGATGAACTTGAAGATACATTAAATTCACTTAATAATAAAGTTACTACTGATACAATAAATAAAGAAATCAACAAAGTAGATAGAGATATGGATTTATTAGAACAAAAAACAGCTAAGATTGAAGACTTAATAAGTAAAATAGAAGAAGCAACTGATGACATGGATAATGAAATGACTGTTGGCGATTTAGAAGATAATGTGAAATTAGATAATTTTGAAGAAGAAAAAGAAGAACCAAAAGTATCTGATGAAACATTAACAGATAGTACATTAGAGCATGATTTATTTAATTTAATTGATTCAATGTATGATGATAAGGAGGAATAATAAATGCCAGAAATATTGACTATAATAATATATGTATTATTGATTATATTAATAATAGTAGCCATTGCTATTGGAATTAAATTATATGTTACATTAAGCAAAGTAAATGCTTTAGTTGATGATGTTACACAAAAAGTAAAATCATTAGATAGAGTATTTGAAATAGTAGATGTAGTAAATGATAAAGTTGCTATGATAGGAGAAACAGCAGTAAGTTTACTTAGTGGAGCAGTTAAAAAATTGTTCAAAAATAGAAAAAAATATAAATATGAAAGTGAGGAAGAAGAAGATGAGTAAGAAAGGATTTGGAAAATTTTTAGGAGGCCTTGCAATTGGAGCTGGACTTGGTATTTTATTCGCACCTGATAAAGGAGAAAATACTAGAAAGATACTTAAGAAAAAGCTTGATGAATTATTAAAGAGAGCTAAAGAAATTGATATTGATGAAGTAAAAGATGAACTACTATATAAGGTAGAAACTCTTCAAGCTGAACTTGCTTCTTTAGACAAAGAAAAAGTTAAAGAAATGGCTCTTAAAAAAGCAAAAGAAATTAAAGAAAAAGCAGAAGATCTTTACAAATATGCTATTGAAAAAGGTACACCAGTAGTAGAAAAAGCTGCTGATGACGTAAGACGTCAAGCATTAAAAGTAGTAAAAGATGTAGAAAGTAAATTAGATAAAAAAGAAAAATAATTAATAAAGCACTAAATAGTGCTTTTTAATTTGCAATAAAAAATAATTTGTTCTATAATTAATATGAAAGTAGAGTGAACATATGAAAAAACAATATTTATTATTTATATTATTATTA
>CAMKNB010000048.1 GCA_946414095.1 uncultured Mycoplasmatota bacterium | reverse complement strand
TGACTGGGGCGGTCGCCTCCCAAAGAGTAACGGAGGCGCCCAAAGGTTCCCTCAGATTGGTTGGAAATCAATCGTAGAGTGTAATGGCAGAAGGGAGCTTAACTGCGAGACCTACAAGTCAAGCAGATGCGAAAGCAGGGCATAGTGATCTTGCGATCCCGAATGGAAGGGTCGTTGCTTAACGGATAAAAGTTACCCCGGGGATAACAGGCTGATCCCACCCAATAGTTCATATAGACGGTGGGGTTTGGCACCTCGATGTCGGCTCGTCGTATCCTGGAGGTGGAATCGCTTCCAAGGGTTGGGCTGTTCGCCCATTAAAACGGCACGCGAGCTGGGTTCAGAACGTCGTGAGACAGTTCGGTCTCTATCCGTAGTGGGCGTTAGAAAATTGAGGAGTGCTTTCTCTAGTACGAGAGGACCGAGAAGGACGTACCGATGGTGTATCTGTTGTCACGCCAGTGGCAGCGCAGAGTAGCTATGTACGGAAGGGATAATCGCTGAAGGCATCTAAGCGAGAAGCCCTCTCCAAGATGAGTTTTCTCTATCTTTAAGATATAAGATCCCTTGTAGACGACAAGGTTGATAGGTTAGGTGTGTAAGCATAGTGATATGTTGAGCTGACTAATACTAATAGATCGACAATTTAATCATTTATTTAATTTGATAAAAGATCACATTATCTTGTTTTCAGAGAACGATTATGGTATAATACATTTAATTGGTGACGATAGCAAAGTGGATACACCTCTTCCCATACCGAACAGAGAAGTTAAGCACTTTTACGGCGAAGATAGTTTAATAGCGAAAATAGCAAGTTGCCAATTTTTTTTTGTCTTAAAATCTATGTAAATAGATTTTTTTATTTGCTATTTTCGACAATATCTTCATTTATTTATGATACAATTAATATGGTGATGATATGTCTAGAAGAAAAAGAAAAAAAATAAATAGAATTAAACTATTATTAATTATAATTATTGTATTAGGTATTTTTATTTATATTAAGAAATCTAAAAATAATGATATTTACACTAGTGGAGATGATAATGTGGATAATATAAAATATGATATCTTAGATAAATCTGAAAGTGATAAAGATATTGTTGAAAAATATTTTATGGATGGAATGAAAAAAAGTGATTATGAAAGAGTCTTAAATCATAATAATAGACTGATAAGTGATAATAATTACAAATATATTGATTATGACTTTGAGAATAAACTTCATTATAATGAATTAGAAACATTATTTAAAAAAATTGGTAGTAGTAATATATCAGATACATATGTAATTGGATCTTCTGTTGATAAAAGAAATATGTATGGTATAACTATTGGTAAAGGTAGTGATGTATTATTTATTGATGCTAATATTCATGCTGCTGAAGTATCAACTACACTCGTTTTAACTAAGTTTTTAACTGATTTAGTAAATGAATATGAAAATGGTAATAAAGATATAATTAATGCTTTAAATCGTGTTAAAATAGTTGCTATTCCATGTATGAATCCAGATGGATATGAAGTATATAATTATGGTGTTGAGTCTTTAAAAAATAAAGAATTATGGATATATCAAAATAAAGGTAATATTAATTTTGAAAATATTAAAAGTAATGCTAATGGTGTTGATTTAAATAGAAATTTTCCTACTCAAAATGTAGGTTTATATTATAAAGGTTATAATCTAATTAAAAACACATCTATTGATAAGACTACTGAAAAAGGAAAATATTTTAATGGATATATTGCTGGAAGTGAACCTGAAACGAGAGCTTCTATGAGTTTTATGTTGAAGTACTATAAAGATACATATGCATATATAAATTTACATAGTCAAGGAAGAGTGTTATATGCAGGTAAACCTAATTTATCTAATGAATTTAATGATCTAACTAAAAAGTTTGCAAATTATATATCTAGTTATACTAGTTATAGAGTTCATGGTTTATCTAGTGAAGAAGTTGGTGAAGGAAATGATGGTTCAGCAACTGACTTCATGGCAGAACTTGCTAATGGGTTTGTATTTAGTACAAAAACTGGAAGATTATCGACTGATAAATATATTAATAATTCATGTTCTCTTGAATATAAATATCCAGTAATAACAATGGAAATAACTAAAACTTGGACGAGTGATACTAGTGTATTTAAAGATGAGTATTATAATCATGGTATTAAAAATATGCTTTTTGATTTAATAGAAAATAATTTTTAATTTTTTAATCTTATTTTAACATTTAGTATTATAATAGATAATAGAGGTGGAAAAAAGATGGCAAAAAAGAAAGTTATTGATGCAAATATAGTTGAAGAAAAGAAGACTATAGAAGAATCGAAGGATGTTGAAGTTATTAAAGAAAGAAAAACAAGTAATAAAAAGAAAAGTAATAAGACTGGTATTATATTAAGTATAATAATTACATTTTTAGTGTGTCTGTGTATATTTGGATTATTTTATGAATTCTACTTGAAAAACTTAGTAATTGAAACTACTAGATATGAAAAAGATGTAACTGTTACTGATACAGGAATTGCTGATGCAGTTGAAAAGGTATATGATTCAGTTGTAGTAGTTAAAACATATATTAGAGGTAAAGATTATGCTTCTGGAACTGGATTTGTATATAAAACAGATAAAAAGTATGGATATATAATTACTAACAATCATGTAATTAATAATTCTAGTGAAGTTAAAGTAACATTTTCAAATGATAAAACTGTGGATGCTACAATTATTGGTAATGATGAATACGCAGATATTGCAGTTTTAGCTGTTGATAAAGAATATGTTTTAAGTGTTGCGACTACTGGAAAAAGTGAGAGTATGAGAGTAGGAGACACTACATTTGCAGTAGGAGCACCAATTGATTCAACAACATTCTCATGGAGTGTTACAAGAGGAATATTAAGTGGTAAAAATAGAGTAGTTGAAGTATCAGATAATTATACTAATAGTGTAATTCAAGTATTACAAACTGATACAGCTATTAATTCTGGTAATAGTGGTGGTCCACTTTGTAATTCTAATGGTGAAGTAATTGGAGTTACTAATATGAAACTTGCTTCATCTTCTGTTGAAGGTATGGGATTTGCAATACCTATTGAAGAAGCAGTAAGATATGCTAATAGTTTCATAAGTGGTGAAAAGATAACAAGACCATATCTAGGAATAAGTATTTATGATAAAATAAATTTCTATTCTGATGATACAGGGGTTTATATTAATTATATAGAGAATGGAAGTGTTGCTGAAAAGGCAGGGTTCCAAGTAGGTGATAAAATATTAAAAATAAATAATACTAATATTACTAGTGCATCATATTTCAAATATGAACTTTATAAATACAATGCAGGAGATAAAATAAAAATTACTGTTGAAAGAAATGGTAAAGAAAGAGTAATAGAAGTAAAATTAAGCACTACAGAAGGAATAAGTTAATGGAAACATTAACTTATTTTATTAAAAATGCATAAAATATATAGATTATGTGTGTATTTTATGATATAATCTACCTTGTTAACGAAGAAGGAAAGAAAAAGATAACAAATTTGTAGAGAGCTAATGGATGGTGAAAATTAGTAAGGAGTGTCTTCTAAATGGTTCTGGAGTTAAATCGTTATTTCGCGTTAAGAAACAAAGAGCATGTTAGTCATGAATTAAGGTGGTACCGCGGGTTATCTCGTCCTTTAATTTATGGCTTTTTTATTTAGGAGGGAAAAATGGAAAAGAAGAAATTTTATATAACTACACCAATATATTATCCTAGTGCTAATTTTCATATTGGTCATTGTTATACAACTATCATTGCTGATGCTTTAGCTAGATATAAAAGACTATCTGGCTATGATGTATTCTTTCAAACTGGTACTGATGAACATGGTCAAAAAATTGAAAAGAAAGCAGAAGAACAAGGTGTTACTCCAAAAGAATACATTGATCCAATAATTGAAAATGCTAAAGATTTATGGAAGAAACTTGGTATTTCTTATGATTATTTTATTAGAACAACAGATGAAGATCATTGTAAACGTGTACAAGAAATATTTAAGAAAATGTATGATAAGGGAGATATTTACAAAGGTGAATATAAAGGTTTATATTGTACACCATGTGAATCATTTTGGACTGAAAGTCAATTAGATGAAAATGGTAATTGTCCTGATTGTCATAGAGAAGTACATGAAGTTAGTGAAGAAGCATACTTTTTTAAATTATCAAAGTATCAAGATAAATTAGTAGAATATTATGAAAAAAATCCAAACTTTATACAACCTGAATCAAGAAAAAACGAAATGCTTAATAATTTTATTAAGCCAGGTTTAGAAGATTTATGTGTTTCTCGTACAAGTTTTAAATGGGGGATTCCTGTAACATTTGATAAAAAACATGTTATTTATGTTTGGATTGATGCCTTAACAAACTATATTACATCTTTGGGATATCCAGATAATCTAGATGACAAATTTAAAAAGTATTGGCCTGCTGATTTACATCTTGTAGGAAAAGAAATAGTAAGATTTCATACTATTATTTGGCCATGTATGTTAATGAGTTTAGATCTTCCATTGCCAAAACAAGTATTTGGCCATGGTTGGTTAGTAATTGATGGTGGTAAGATATCTAAGTCTTTAGGCAATTATAAGGATCCAAGAGAATATATAGATGCATATGGTGTAGATGCAGTTAGATATTATGCATTAAGAGAAGTACCTTTTGGAAATGATGGTAATTTTAGTGAAGATTTGTTAATAGCAAGAACTAATGCTGATTTAGTTAATACTCTTGGAAATTTAGTTAATAGAACTATAGCTATGAGTAAGAAGTATTTTGACTCTGTTGTTGAAAATCCAGGTGTTATTGAAAGTGTTGATGATAGTGTAATTAGTTATGCTAAAATGTTACCAAGTTTAGTTGAAAATAAAATGAATTCTCTTAAAGCTAATGAAGCTCTTGAAGATATATTTGAATTATTAAAGAGAAGTAACAAATATATTGATGATACTACTCCATGGGTACTTGCTAAAGATGAAACTAAGTCTGATAGACTTAAAACAGTTTTATATAATTTACTTGAAAGTATTAGAATTAGTGCAATTCTTTTAAGAGCGTTTATTCCTGGAACTAGTGATAGAATATTTAAAATGTTAAATACTAAAAATATTGATTTTGATACATTAGAGTTTGGAAACTTAGAAGATAAAATTAAATTAAATGAAGCTGAAATATTATTTAATAGAATTGATACAAAATAGTCGATTAAAAATCGACTTTTTTTATTGCTTTTTGCTTAAAAAAAGATACCAAATATCTTAATAGTATGATGGTAGAGAATAGCCACATAAAAAAATTAGAGGAAAAAATGAATAAAATTAGAGCTAAATATAAAATTCTATTTGGATTTTTTATCCTTATTCTAATAGGGCTTATTTGTTATGGCATTTTTTACTTTGTTAATAATATTAATTCTGAATCATATAGTTTTCAAACAGATGGGTATACTATTAAATTAAGTAGTAACATGATTACTCCTGAAACTTATTCTTTCTCTAGTGGAGAAGAATACAACTATAAAAAATATAATGATAATATTACTTTTAATTCAAAAGAAAAAGGAAATGTAGCAATTAATCCAAATAATATGATTCATTATCAAGATGGTTCATTATTAACTCTTAAAAATATGGTTGGATTAGATTTAAACAATATAGATAATAATATAATTTTCTACTATAACATTTATAAGAATACTTTAATTAACAAGAAAGATGGAGTTTATTATATTAATGCTAATCAAGGAAATGTTAATTTTGAAAAATTAATTTTAAGAATTGATACTAATAAATTTTTAGTAACTAGTAACGATATTAAACTATTGTTATCAAGTGAAGATGTTGTTGAATTTAATGATTATATTATTTTGAATATACTGATGGTTCTGTTGTTAAAATATATAACAATCAAAAGTATTATCAAACGATATCTAGTGATGCTAAGATAATTCTTGATAATATATCTATTGATTTATCAAAAGAGACAATATCTAAAGAAGGTAAGAAATATATTACTTTAACTAATTTAGTTTTAAATAGTGATGGTAATATTGATGTCATAGTTGATAATGAAAAGAAAAGTCTTAATCTAGCAACACCTAATGCAGAACAACCAACTGCTAATGATAATACTAATACTGGAAATAATCAGATTAATTTATTAGATGATGATGATAATGAATCAAAAGAAGAAGATGAAGAGATAGTTGATGAAGATAAGACAGAAAAAGCTCCTGTGTATAAAGTTGTTGAATTAAATCTTACATCATTAAAACTAGATGCTAGAATTGAAGTTACAGATGAAGATTCGTTGATAGTAAGTCCGACTGAAGTTAAAATTTATGAAAATGCAACATATAAAGTTATTTATGAAGATGAAACATTAGATTCAAATATTATGATATCTATTGCAAATCTTAGTCCTGATACTGAATATACTTTAACTGCTAAATCAACTTATAAATTAGATGAAGTTGAATATGAAAAAACTTTTGTATCTAAAATATTTAGAACTGAAGCACTTGGAGTGAGCATTTCAAAAAATTATGTTGCTCAAGATATGATTTCTGTAAATGTTACAAAAGAAGCATATTCTAATGTTACATCTGCTTCTGTAAGTATTTTAAGTGAAACTGGAAATGTCATTGATACTAAAACTGTGAACTTAAATAATAAGGGTGATTATGAAGTTAATTTTTATGAATTAGATAAAAATACAACATATACCATTGTGATGAATGATATATTATCTGAAGGTGTTGTTGTTGAAGATGGCTATTCTCAAAGTATTAGTGTTATGACATTAAAAGAAGCACCAACTATTGGTAAACTAAATTATGTTATTAATAAGAAGAATGCTACATTTTCAATGAATGTAAGTGGCATTAAAGATCCTGATAATGGAATAGTTAGTTATAGGTATGAAGTATATGATGCTAGAAATGCTCTTGCAGATGCTACTCCAGTAGCTACTGTCGGAAAGAAAGATTTAAGTGATGCTATTGTAAATGTAGATGGAAGTATTATTGAAAGAGGCGTTCCATATACATATAAATTAATTGTTGAATTTAACGATAATGAAAAAATAATTGAATATAGTAGAGATTTAGGAAAAACAATGCAACTTGATGGTATTGAATTTCCAACACTTAGATTTGATGAAACTTATGTAACATGGGAACAAATAAATGGTGTAATAGTAATTGATGATCCATCAGGAGCTTTATCAAGTGAGTCAATCGAAGTTGTATATAAAAACTCTGTTGATATATATGATGTTATGAGTATTACTCTTGGCGATACTGATCAAACAATGCAAATTGCTAATGATACAAGAACTATGAGTGTTCCAGCAGGTACTATACCAATTGTTGTTAATGATTTAAGGGCAAATGAAACATATACATTCCAAGTATTTGGATATGTTAATTTACAAGATCAAAATGCTGAATTACAAAAAGTATATATTGGTAGTGTATTTGTTCAAACTAAGGAACCTCAATCATTGCAAGCTGGATTTACTGAAGATAAAACTGATGTAACACAAGCATTTAATATTACGATATCTCTTGGAAGTATGGATGGACAAGATGCTTCTTTAGAAGCAAGTACATTAAATGAAATGAAATTTACAATTTATCAAGGTACTAATACTAGTGGTGCTGAAGCAGCAAGTGTTAAAGTTCAAGATTTAAATTCAGAACCATATGTAAGTACTATAAAAAGAGATTATTATGATAATACTGTAACAATTACTCCTGAATTCTTTTCAATGAAAAATACTGATTTTGCTTTAAATGATTATACATTAGTTATAAGTAATGCTAAAGACTATACAAGATATGGAAATGAAATTCCTATTGAAAATAATATTCTTAATTTTACATTGAATAGTTATG
>CAMKNB010000047.1 GCA_946414095.1 uncultured Mycoplasmatota bacterium | reverse complement strand
AATACTAAAGAATAAATTAAATACCTAATCCCACACTACCTATATGGTAGTGTGGGATAATCACTTTTAATTTTTTATTAAATTAGATATTATATAAGGGATATTAAAATATTCTTAATGAGGTGATTACTATGTTTTTAAATAATCCAAATTATACAGAAGAAAACTATATATTGGATATGTGTAAAGAATATAATAAGAAAGTTAAAGAAGCTATAGAAGAAGAAAAACTTGGTATAGCTTCAAAAGACACAAAAAGATATCTTATGATAAAAAGATATCAGATAAGATTAAGATTAAAATCAATGGATCCACAAGAAAGAGCTATTGTAATGTTTAACAAAGAATCGATTTCTGTTGAATTTAGAGATTTAATAGAAGCTGATTTATCTTATGATGAGTATAAAATTTTAAAAAAGCTACAAAAGGAGGGTAAAGTGTGAATATTGATTTCAATTCATCTATAAATGTATTTACCGATGCATCTATAACGAATGTAAACGGTAAATCTGTTAGTTGTTCTGGATATGTTATTGTATGTAATAACCAAATCATAGATGCAAAATATAGAATCTTTTATGATTCTTCAAACAATTATGGTGAAATATATGCTTTATACATGGGTGTATATGCAGCCATTGAATTTGCATATAAAACAGGATATGCATATAGAATAAATGTATTATCTGATTCTCAAATATCTATTTATGGATTAAGAGACTGGATATTTGCATGGTATAAAAAATTAGATGGTGAATATATTATGGTAAGTTCTAATGGAATTCCAGTGTCTAATCAATTTATATTTAAACGAATTGTAAAGACAATAATCTATTCTAAACTACCGATACATTTTTATCATCAATTAGGTCATATGAATAATGTGCCGAAAGATTTAGAAAAAGTAATTACGAGTTTTAAAAAGGTTAATAAAGAAACAATAAACGATGATATAGCTGAAAAGATTATTTATTATAATAATTTTGTAGATAGATTTACTCGAAATAATTTATTATCTGTGACTAAAAGTTTAGTATTCGATATAAATAACTATAAAAAAGAAATAGAAGTTATTAATGAAATACTTACAGATGACGATATGAATACATACGGTTTGCTTATTAACAAAACTAGAGCTGCGGGGTAAAACTATGTTTAAATCATTATCTGATTTAAGAAAAACTAACGAGGAATATGAAACTAAATTATTAGACGGTAATGATGTTTTATATTCTAATACAGTTAATTATGAAACTGTAAATTTAAAATTTGAAACAGAAAAGTTAAGAAAAAAGAAAGAAGATGATAGAAAACTAATAGATATTAATAATTTAACTTTAAGTATAGATAGGTCTGATGAAATAAAAAATATTCCTAAACCTATTAATACTCATCCAAATGATCCATCTTTGGATATAAACCCAAACCAATATCAGCAACAGATAGGCCCAATGTATAATCAATATATACAACCTATAGTTCCAAATTATCAAAATAGTTATTGGTATCAACAACAAAAAGCTAGAGAATATCAAGCTGGTTATAATTATATACAGAATAGAGGACCTGTATATTATAATTTTCCAAATAACCCATATGGAATTTCTGTTCTTAAAAAATTCCAAGATGATATGAATCAAAAGATCAATGATCCATCTCAAGTATTAAATGGAAAATATAACCCTAATGATCAATTGGGGGATTCTATAATTCCTGTAAATGAAATATCTGCAGAAGAATATAGAGATAGACAGTATGAAAGAGAGAATGAACAAAGAGAGGAAATAGCAAAAACTTTAAAAGAAAAAAGAGAATTTGCTGTACCAAAAGAAATTGATAAAAATTCTATTCCTCAAAGAAAAATGTCTCATAAAGAGAGAATAGAAAAAATGAATAATACAAATACTCCTATGGTTGATATTGATAAAATTGGAAATCATGTATTACCATCTGGAGAAACTGTGTTTAGATTAAGTAGTAATCCTAGCAATCAATTATTTAGTAATACTGAATCTGCTAATGCATTTGAACTAGCAAAGAGAAGGTATGAAGAAGAAAAAAGAGCTATTCTTGGTAGATCTCCGTTAGTATATCAACCATATAATCAACCAAGATTTTATAATCCGAATGATTATACTTCTTATGTAAATAATAATTATTTATCTAGACCATATTATAGTTATGGATATGGTTATTCTATGATAGGAGGTAACCCTGATGCAAATGGATTACCAACAGTATATTTTGATGATAATGGAAGATATTTATCTCCAACTCAACAAGAGATAGATGAAGAAAAAGTTCCAGTAATCTATTTTAGAGGTAAAAGTAAACCATTAAAGAAACAAAAGATAATTAATACCACTCCAGGAAGAATTATAAAATTTTATTCTGAAGTAGTAGATGGTAAACTTGTTAAAAAAATATCAGATACTATTAATGGTAAATGGTCTGATAAAGAAATCGAAGAGTATTATAAAAGATATGGATTTAGAGATTATAAATTTGCGGCTACAGGTGTAAATCCTGAACCAGCAAATAATACTTATTATGAAAATTATTCTAATATGATTCAAGATGCAGTAGATCAAAATAATGAAGATGATACTGCAGTAATGTGTTTAGAATTAGCTAGATATAATAAAGAACTCTCTTATATGTATGGATGGTTAAGAAATATTCTTGAACCATCTGATTTCATATTATTAAAACATCAATGTTTAGATTTCTTGTATGATGTTAGAAATATCGATGTATTTTGTCTTATTAAGTCATCTGTAGTAATTTCAAAGAATCAACTGATTTCTTTAAAATCTAAACCTACTGATGATGCTGAACTAATTAATTTATCTAATGAATTTGAGCATATCATTGAAAATGTGTTAAAACGTAAGACCCAATATACAAATAAATTAGATATTATATCTACGAAATTGAATTCTATACTTTCTATTATTAGAGATTCTACAAAGTCTGTAAAAGATAAAGTTGAATTTTTAAAGAAACTTAGAAATGTAGAGTTAATTCCTATTGAAGAAAATAAAGCATATAAATATGCTCAAAAAATTATGGAAACTATACCTGATTATAAAAAAGCAAACTATATTCAGTATAGTTTTTGGAAGAGTATTAAAGTAAAACCTACATTAGAATCTGAAAAAAGTTTTTCTGAATGGTGGAATAAACCAAGAAGAAGAATGAGTAAAACTGAATATGAAAAAGCATATAATATGCGTATGCAAGAATTATCTATGAATTATTTAGATTATATTCAAAAGAATAATTTAGGATATGATCCTGAAGTAGCTAATCGTAATGCAGCTGCTTATAATGAATGGATTAGATTATCAGAAGGTTTATTTAATAAACCAATTAAAACATTTGCAGATTATATTAAAGCATGTAATGTAACTCAATATAATATTGATAGAGAAAATCTTTTTAGACAACAACTAGAAGAAGCTAAAAAGAGAAAGACTAATGTTGAACCATCACAACAGTGTATATTGGATAAAGTAATTGAAAAAAATACAGAGCGTATGGGGTTTGGGGAATCTTTTGTTCAGAAGATGCCAAGATATACGCCTGTATCATTAACTGGTATAGGAGATGATATTGATGTAGAAACTAGAAGAAAAAGATTCATTGAAAGAATCTTTAAGAGTGTAAAAAGGCCGTCGATAACATGAAAAATATTAGAGAACAAGCATTAGATATAGCCACTGGTTATTCTAGTGGCTTAAATTTATTAAAAGGAAGTGGTTTTTTTGATTTAATGAAACATGCCGGAATATATAACTATCTCACTTATGAAGATTTAATCCTATTAAATGAGTTAGCAATAAATCCAGCATATGCAATTAAATCTAATCGTTCAAAATTTTGGTTATATGACCAAATAATTGTTCCGAGAGGATTTATAAGGTCTTATTCTGGAACTAATAGAATTATATATTCTAATATTAATGATAATAGTTTTATAATAAAAGTGGCATTGGATAAAATAGGTGTAAATGATAATAAATATGAATTTAAAAATCAAAATATTTTAAAACCATTTATACCGAAAGTATTCGATGTGAGTGAGTGTGGAACTGTAGCTTTAATGGAAAAAGTACATCCCATTCTAAACAGAAATGAATTTAGTATGTATGCTAATTATATATTTAATATATTAGCATACATTATTGATCGTGGTTATATTTTAGAAGATATCGGATCTGATTTCTTTATGAATTGGGGAATCAGACAAAATTTTGGTCCTGTATTATTAGATTTTCCCTATTTATATAGGGTAAATAAATATAGACTAAAATGTATTAAACGCCATACCGATGGGAGTGTGTGTGGTGGTAAATTAGAATATGATGATGGTTTTAATTATATTCTATGTAAAAAATGTGGGAAAAGATATCCTGCAAGTACAATAGGAAGTAATTTTAATTATCTGGATGAAGTTAAGAAAAAATTAAGGAGGACTCAAACTATGAGTTTTAAATTAAAGATTACTACTAATAATAAGAATGTAGTTACGGAAACTGGAACTCCGGTAGTTCCTGAAAATAATAATATCATTAATAAAATTAATGATTCTAAAATTTCTACTGGTGGTGGATATACTAACCCCATTAATGAAAAAAGAACTGTATTAAAAATCGGTAAAGTAGATTTAACGTATCATCCTACTGATTCTAAAGTTGAACTTTCTACACCTCCTTCTGATAAAAAGGTGGTAAAAATTCCTAAAGATTACAGAAAGAATACTCAGAATCAGTATACTAAATATATCCCTAGTGTCAATACTATTGAACCTAGAGTGGTAGAATTATTGAAAACCAAGTTCAATATGACACTTGATGATATCATTAATAATGATGATATGATGGTATATTTGAAAAAATATTTTATCGAGAATGCAGATCGTTTCTTAGAACGTAGACATTTCCTGGTAGAAAATACTAAATTAAAATCTATGTCTGAAGAACAGTTTGAAGATTTTAAAGTAAATAAAATTAATAAAGTATTACACAGCGATAAATATAAAATTATTGATACTGGTATCTTTACTGATTTTATTACAAACTTTGTATTCTTTAATGCAGCTAGATTTATTGAAGTATTATCTGAAGCACTTGAAGAATATGGTAAACCTTTACAGGATACAGAATCGGAAAGTGAAATTAAAAAAGAAGAACCTATTGAACAACCTGTTAAACAGGAACCGCCTAAGAAATTAGAGATTGAATTAAATAATTCTTCTCCGTTAGCTAACCCTGTTATCACTCAGGAATCTGCAACAGAGATTACCGCAGAAAGAGTAAATAATGGTGTTGGTGTCAAAGAAGAAAAAGCAATTGATAATGATTTTTAATATTTCATCTTAATTATCTAATGGTGATATGTAACAAGGAATATGAATGAAATTATTAAAAGTCTAAAAGAGAGCAGGATTTATTCCTGCTCTCTAACTTAATAAATTTATTTTTTATTATATATTATAATATTAATAAATGAAAGGAGTTAAAACTAAAATGATAAATCCTAATAATTGGAATGGAAAATTATTTATTAGTACCAATATAGAAGAAGCAAAATTAATTCAGAATACAAATAATAATATAATTCTTATTATTATAGATGATGATCCTTCTAAATATTTTGTTGCAGATAATGTTACAGGTCAAATTGGATTGCCTCCAAAAATGAATGTAATGTCTGTATTATTGCCTCCATATGCAGCAATTGATCATTTTATTAATGGTAAATTTGATATTGCATTTATGGCTTATGATGAGTTTTTACATATGGATCCTGCTGTACAAAAATGTTTATCAGCAATCTTTACATTATTATTTAGTAATATAGATGTAATGTTATATGTACCACCAGATGAAGATTTAGCAGTATCATTTTTTAATATATTGATACAATATCTAGAAAATATGTATGGAATAATAACCTCGAAGTTATCTGATAGAACTAAACAATTTCATTGTTTAACAAATATTGATATAAATAGATATGCATCTTTAGTAGATTTAATGTATACTAATGGTGATATTACATTTGATTTATATTGTTTAAATTATCCGATAGAATATGTTGGTCAAAGTAATTTAGTTACATATAATGTAGCAGAAAAATTAAATATGGTTCCGAATGATTTTAATGTTTTAAATAAAGCTGTTTATGATTTTATAATTAATAGAAAACAAATTTTGATGAATCCGAATAATAATATTAATAATATAACACCTATAAATGTATATTAGGAGTTAATCATGATTATATTTGCTAATGAAAATTTATGGGGGTATTTTGTAATAAACCCAGAAAAATATCATATTATGAATTTTTTATCTAAATATAATATAGGAGATACTATTAAAAATTTAATACCTCCATCCAATGTGTTTAATAATAGAGTGATGGATTATTATACAAATTATAATGAACAATTTAGGACAATATATTTGCAATATCTTTGTTCATATGATGCTTTTTTGTCTATATTAGAAATAATGATGAATGATTATTATTATGATAATATAGTTATATTAACTGATACTAATAACGAAATAACTATTAGTTTGGTGGAACTTATTAGTCAATTTATATATGATAGATATATGTATCAATCAATTATTATTAATGATATTGAGGATTTAACTGTAATTAAACAGAAATCTATACCTGCTGAGCGTATAGGAGTATTTCAAAATGATAAAGAATATTATATTAGACAAACAACCGATGCTAAAAAATTGTTAGAACAAATTGATGAATTAGAGGTAGCTAATAGTGGAACTGTATGAGAAAGATAATTATACATCCGATTATACAAGTATCATCAGTTCCTATATTAGAGAATATGATATTAGTAAAGCTAATATTAATATTCTTAAAGAAAATAATTGTATTACTGATGAAACGTATAATTGGTTATTAAGTATTTCAAAAATAAACAGAGAAATATATATTGGTATGATGATGAAAAATAATCCTAAGATAAGTGAAATCTTATCTAAAGGATTTCTAAATGCTAGAAAAAATTTATTTGAATATAATCAAATAGATTCATATTCTGTATTGTCTATTAAAAAAGATGCTGTATATATAATAGATAAAACCCTTCAGTATACTCAATTTGGATTAATAAATTTTAGATTAGCCAATATATATACTTCATTTTATAAAATTAGTGGTTTAGAGTTTTATTATAATAAAGAAGTATTACATGTAAAGGGTATAAATGATGAAATATTAGATATTTATCATAAAGATTATATGCTTGATTTATTAATGTATATATTTGATATGGCAGAAAATAATACATTAGATGATGTATTAAATCAATTAAGCGGATTAATAGTTTCATATATAAATTTAGAATTTGATATAAATTATTATCGAGAATTGAATAGAGAAAGTGTATATAGACTTAAATATAGTAATATAACTTATGATACTCATACTATTGGATTATATCAAATGCTTAATACAGATGAAAATAAAAAAGCATTAGATATAACTTATAATTATAATCTTTTATGTGAATTATATAGAATTTATTTAACACGGTATTTTTATAAAAAATAGACCTCTCTCAGGTAATCTGAGAGAGGATTTTATTTTTTCTACATATAAGTAAACTTATTATATTAAAGGAGGTTATCTTAAGATGACTAGAGATGAATTCGAGAGTATTCTTGAAGAAGCTTATATAGAAGGATATAATAGTGCTCTTGAAGATATCCAAGAAGATATCTTAGATGAAGAAGCATTTGATTTAGAAGATGACTATGATTACTATACGGAAAGTAATAAAGAAACTAAAGCTAGAAATAGAGAAACTGCTAAAAAAGTATGGAATGTTAATGATTATAGTAATAAACGGCAAGGTCGTGAAAATACTTTTAATGAATTTACAGGTAAAATTAAACAAAAAGATGATAGTGCTAGAATGGGCAGATCTTTGTTAATGCATAATATTAATAGTATTAGTAATAGAATAGCTACTAAAGATCCAAAAGTAATTAAAGATGCTTTAATTTATTATAAACTTACTAAAGGAATTCCTAAAAATAGGGATCATGATAAGTTACCAGATTAACAAAAGGAGGTATGGCTTAATATTAAGCCATACCTATAATTTATTGTAAAAAATTAAATAGTTGTGTTACATTTTGGTTATTTTTATTTGCACTGTCTTTATCCACATTATTAGTTA
>CAMKNB010000046.1 GCA_946414095.1 uncultured Mycoplasmatota bacterium | reverse complement strand
AATGTTCCAAGAGATTATTATGTTCAAATACATGGAACAAGTGGTTTAAAAGATAAACTTACTCATGCTGGTATGAGAGGCGGAGTTAAGTTATCAAGAGCAACAATGGAGGATTTACTTGGATATAAGTCAGATTATTATGCAAGAGTTAACTTTAATGCAGTAATAAAACTAGTTGATGCGATTGGTGGTATTACTATTAATAGTGATGTTAATTATACATTTAGTTGTTGGACTGATAGAGGTTGTGTATTTAAACCAGGTGCTAATAAAGTTAAAGGAAGATGTGCTTTAGCATTTGCTCGTGAAAGACATGCTTATACTAGTGGAGATAGACATAGAGGTGAAAATCAACAACAAGTTATTCAGCTTGTAGTAAATAAGTTATCTTCATCTAAGAGTTTGATTATGAATTATGAGAAGATATTAAATGCACTTAGTGGTTCATTTGAATCTAATTTATCTACTGATAATATTACATCTCTTGTTCAATTTCAAATTAATGATATGAGAGGATGGAAGTTTGAAACATCTAACTTAAATGGAAGTACTGGTATGGAACCATGTTATTCATTCTCTAAGAGTAAATTATCTGTAATGTATCAAAATCAGAAGACAATAGATGCAGCTAAAAGTAAGATTAAAGAAGTATTAGAAGAGAAATAATACTTCTTTTCTTTTTATCTAAAATGTGGTATAATATAGCCTAATTAATGAGGTGTATTATGATATATTACAAAGGTGAAATTATAGATAGGAAAGAAATAACTGGATACTATAAAATTGGTAGAAGCATTACTAGTCAAAGATATAGTGAATTTAGTACTGAGTTTATGAATAGAAGTGGAACTAATGATATGGTTATAGTAAAGAACTTACTTGGTAGACTTAGAAGTTTTTATAGTGATTATGATGAAGTTAGTATTAATGATGAAGATTTAATTTCTGCATTTAAGAGAATGAAAATATTTATTGATTTTAGTAATATTTTTGAGTATAGTGATGAAGAAGAAATTCTTGGAGATGAAATAGTATTTACTAAAGTAATTGATAAAGATGGAAGGGTTTTTGCTCGTGAGATTAGAACTGGTGTAGTATTTCCATTATTAGATGAAAGCACATTTACTACTAGTTATAGTTTAACTAAGTTTGATAAAAGTGATGAGGAAACATATGATAATTATTATGCATTAGATATGTCTATTGGAATTAAAGATGATTTTATTAAAAGAGCTGATAATGTTGTAGTTTGTGAAGATGTTGCAAATGAAAAAGAGGTTAAGAATTATTTAGATAGTTCTAATCCTGAATGTAGTACTTGGGGAGATTATGCTGATGAAAGTGAAATAATAGAACAATCACAATGTAATGTATTTGCTGGTCCAATTGAAGAAAAGGAAGAAAAAGATTTAAGTCTTAGTGAAGAAAATAATTATGTTGGTCAAATTAGATATTATTTATCTTGTCTTAAGAAAATAGATGTTAATGAACATAAAAGATATGAAGGTTATCTTGAATACTTAATTAATGGTTATGAAGATAAGGAATTAAATACTCCAATTACTATTAATGATTTAAAGAGTGTTTTATCTAGATTAAAGTTTTTATGTTTATTTAATGAAAGACTTGAAAAAGGAGTTATTTCATCTTTAGTTAGAATTGAAGAAGATAGTTTAATGAGAATTAGAGGGGATGAATCTAAATTTAAAGAGTTTAGTATAAGTAAACTTGATAGTTTATATGAACTTTTCTTAGAAAATAAAACTATGCTTACTTTAAAAGAACAAGATAAATTGTTATATGAATTTGCTAAGTGTTATATGTTAAAGATTAAGGAATATAATATGAGTAAAACAGATGTACTTAGAACTCACTTTAGTGATTTAATATATTATGCTATGGGAATAGATAACGATTTTGCTAGTAGTGTAGGTAAAAATGTAATAAGTATTATTAATGAAATTGGTAATGAAGAAGATGAAATTAGTCTTACAAAGCGCATTTAGTGCTTTTTTTATGCATAAAATTGTGTTATATTAATATAGTAGGAGAGTAGATATGAAGAAAATATTATTTATAATTTTAGCTTTATTTTCATTTACTAATGTATTTGCATTAGAGTTATGTACTCCGAGTGATGAATATAACGATTATATGAATTTAAGTGATGAAGAGAAGGAAAATTATGTTGCACCTCTTTATTGTGATGAATTAAAGGATATGAATACTTTATCTAGTGTTACATATAAATCTAATAAATCTATTGGTGCTTCAGCTAGAGATGCTAGCTATAATTCTCGTGATGCTGGATATATTACTAGTGTTAAAAATCAATATAGTTTAGGAACTTGTTGGTCATTTTCTTCAATATCAGCAGTTGAATCAAATGCACTTAAAAAAGGACTTGGTACATTTGATTTAAGTGAATCTCATATGATATATTCTACTATTTCAGCAGCATATAGTGATGAAGCAGGTAAATTTGGTAAATATAATGTAGATAGTTTTACTGGTGGAAAAGTTACTTATGCAGCTTCTTATTTCTTTAATAATGTAGGACAATTATTAGAAAGTGAAATGCCATATAAAAATGAAGAAAGGAAAATAACTTTAAGTGAATATAAAAAGGGTAGAAATATAATTAGTCCGAGTAGTTTTGAAGTAACTAATATTAATGAATATGGTGTTTGTACACAAGATGAAATAAGTGATATTAAAAATAGAATTATTAATTATGGTTCTGTTCAAGGAAGTATGTATTACGATGAAAAGTTGTTTATTGATAAAAATATGAATTACTATTTATCTACTACTAATGATTCATCACTACCTAATCATGGAATTAGTATAATTGGTTGGGATGATTATATATTTAATGGTCTTGGCAATATGAATAATAAAGGCGGATGGATAGTTAAAAATTCTTGGGGACCTAGTTGGAGTGATGATGGATATTTTTATGTATCATATGCTGATAATTTTATATGTAAAAATATATCAAGTTTTTATGATGTAACTACTGATAGTTATAATAATACATATACTTCTGCTGATATGGTAGGAGATACTTCAATAATGTTTAATAATACATTTTATACATCTACTAAATTTACTTTAAAATCTAATAAAGAAAATTTAAAAAGAGTTAGTTATAGTGTTGGACCAAATATGAATTATTATGTTTATTTATCTAGAAATAATAATTTAGTTAGTCAATCTGATTGGACACTTTTAACTAGTGGTGCTTCAAATAATCTCGGAATTAAATCAGTTAATTTAAATGATATACAAGTTACTGATGATTTTACTATTATAGTTAAATATGTTGTAAATAGTGGCCAAAAATCTTCTGTATTTACTATGTGTGATACAGAGAATGATACTAAGTATATGAATATAAGTGCTGATACTAATTTTTATTCATTTAATTCTACTAAATGGAATGATATGAATAATATGATGATTGGATCTACTTCAATTGCATGTGAGCCTAATATATTTGCATATACTAATGATGCTAGTACTAGTTCTTCATCTGTTAAAATAAATAATGTTATTAATGTTGGAGATAATACTAATGTATATATTACTTTAAATAATGTAAGTACAAGTAGTTTATCTTATAAAATAAAAGATACATCTAATAAAGATGTAACATCTAGTTTTACAATTACTCCTAATTATTCTAGTAATACTATATCTATTAAGGGAAATGGAATTATTAGTGGATCATTTTATTTTATTATTGAATATAATAATACTAGTGTTAAAACACAATTTGATATAGTTGAAAGTATTATTTCAAAAGATACATCATTTGTTTATATAGATGGTAATTATTTGGTTGTATCTATGCCAATTAATTATAATCTTACATATGATGGTTTACTTTCAAAATTAGTTATTAAGAATACTGGTGTTAATACTATAAACAAGTCAGATGTTGGAGTTTCTAGTACTACTAAAGTAACTACTGCATCTAAGCTTAAAACTAATAGTAAAACATATAATATAGCTATACTTGGAGATGTTACTGGTAGTGGAAATGTTGCTATATCTGATGTAATGAAAGTTGCTACTCATGTTATAAAAGGAAATGCTTTACATGAAGATGTTTATTTAAAAGCAGCTGATGTTACTAAAGATGGAAATGTATCACTTGCAGATGTAATGAAACTTGCAACTTTTGTTATAAAAGGTGGAACTTTATAGGTAAATAATGTAACTAAATTAAAATATAATTCATAACTTATATTGAGATTAGATAAAGGAGTGAATTATATGTGTAATAGAAATAATAATAATGAATGTGATAATTGCATTATGGATATCTTAAAAGTTATTAACGTTTTACAATCAAATGCTTGTCCTGATAGTTGCTTGCAATCTTGTGATCGTCCTGCTTTAGGTGGAGGACCAAATTGTATTATTTGTAATACTAGACCAATTATGTTATATACTTGCTGTGGAAATGGAGTAGCTTGGGCAATGCCAACTAGTAGAAGTGAAGCAGAAGGTACTACTAGTAATGTATTTAGAGTTGAAAAGTGTGATGGATGTTGTTGTACATTTAGAGTACTTGCTCCAAATCCTGATACAACTAGTACTTATCCATATGTAGCAACTGATTCATTATTTACTATGAATGTTGGATGTATATGTAGTGTAAGATGTTTAAATGATACATATGTAGAATGCATTTAAGAGTTCAAAAATGAACTCTTTTTTTAAAGTAAATTAATTGACAATGTATATACAATGTGTTACATTTATATAGGGTGATATTATGAGTAAATCAGTTAGTATGAGTTTAAGGGTAGATGAAAATATAAAGAATAAAGCAGATACATTATTTAAAAAACTTGGTTTGAATACAAGTAGTGCGATTAATATGTTTTTAACTCAATGTGTAAGAAATCAAGCACTACCATTTACTCCTTCTTTAAATTGTGAACCTAGTAAAGAATTAAAGAATGCCATTAAAGAGGGAGAAAAAATATTAAATGGAAAATCAAAAGTAAAAAAGTATGATAATGTAGATGACTTATTAAAAGATTTGGATGAAGACTAAATATAATATAATAGTAACATCACAATTCAAAAAAAGTTATAAAAAGATTATCAAACAAGGAAAAGATAAAAATAAATTAAAAAATATTTTAATTAAATTATCAAATGATATTCCACTAGATAATAAATATAAAAATCATAAATTATTTGATAATAAAAAATATAATAATTGTTATGAATGCCACATAGAGCCTGATTGGTTACTTATTTATCAAATAAATAGTAATGATTTAATTTTGTTATTGATTGATACTGGTAGTCATAGTAATTTATTTAAAAAATGAGGTATTTATGAAAGAATATGAAAATGAATTATATAATAAAGGGATAAAATATATTGCAGGTATTGATGAAGTTGGTAGAGGACCTTTAGTTGGACCTGTTGTAACAGCAGCTGTTATATTACCACGTGATTTTTATGATGAGAGAATTAATGATTCTAAAAAACTCACTGAAAAGAAACGTGAATTACTGTATGATGTAATCATGGAAAATGCACTTAGTGTTGGAATAGGTATGTCTAATGAAGACGTAATAGATGAAATAAATATTCTAGAAGCAACTAAAAAGGCAATGTTAGAAGCAATAGATAATCTAAGTATTAAACCAGAACATTTGCTTATTGATGCTGTTAAATTAAACACTGATATTCCACAAACAGCAATAATTAAAGGAGATCAAAAGAGTGAAAGTATTGCAGCAGCTTCAATAATTGCTAAAGTGACAAGAGATAGAATGATGATAGAATTAGATAAACTACATCCTGAATATGATTTTAAACATAATAAAGGATATGGAACTAAAAAACATATTGAGGCATTATATAAATATGGAGCACTTAAAGAACATAGAAAAACATTTGAACCAGTTTCAAGCATAATAAAAAAATAATTTTTTATTATGTTTTTTTATTGAATTTTTTTTAAATATATTATATCATTAAAATAGTGAGAGAATAAGAAAGGGTATAACTGAATATTTTTGTATTTGTGTTATACTTATTTTTTTTGGAGGTAATATAGGTGAAAGGTAATTATAGAGATGAAATACTAAATATGAAATTTAGTGTTGAAGTTATGGATGGTATAAAACCAGAAAGAACATTTTTTGCAATAACTGAGGATACATTAAGAGATGTATATCATGTAGATCCAAGTGATTCATTAGAAGAAGCTAGAAAAAAGATAATGGATGTTGTATCTAAAGATGAATTTTTATACAAATATTTTAATAAAGATCCAAGAGTTTGGGAAATTAGAAGTTTTGAACCAGGATACTGGACAACTCCAGCTAAAGAAGATAGAGTTTTAACTAAACAAGATTTAATAGATTTAGGGTTTAGTAGTGATGAAATCTTAAAAATGAGATTGCCTGTTAAAGAGACTCAAATTAAACAAACTTTCCAACAAAAATTAACTGTTAAGTTTGCTAAAAGAAATCTAGATAATACATTTGCAGATGAAAAGTTCTTTGAATTATATGAGAGTGAATTTAAAGATTTTCTAGCACACGACAGTGTATATACTGCTATATTAAAAAATAGATTTTCTAATATTACTCCAAAAAGAAATTCTAAAGAAAAGTATGATTCAGAGAAATTATTAGTACTTCCAGATGTAGAATTACATATTGGAAAACTTGCTAGTAAGTTTGATTCAACTGACTCATATGATTATAAAAAAGCATTATTTAGATATATTAAAATAATATTAGAGGCTGAAAAAGTTCAACAAACATATAAAGCTAAAGATGTATGTATGACAATTGGTAATGACTTCTTTAATACAGATACTGAACAAAATACAACTACTGCTGGAACTGAACAACATAATGATACAAGATTCCAACAAATGATTGCTAATGGTATTGTTGCTCATGTATGGGCTATTGAAAGAATGAAAAATAATTGTGAAAGATTAATTATTAAATTTAATCCTGGAAATCATGATTATTTAACTGATTATACTTTATTTATGCAATTATACTATTTATATAGAAATGATCCTAAAGTAGAAATTGAATGCAAAGTTAAAGATAGTAGATGGACTACTGGACTTGTATGGAATAATAATTTGGTTATTTTTGCTCATGGTAAAACTCCAGAAGGAAAAGCATTAAATGATGATAGTTTAGCATTAATTAGAGATACAATGTTTAAAGAAGAAGCTAAAAATGTTGAATATACAACTGTTTTAGCAGGACACTTACATAATGCTACTGAAAATAATTTTTCAAAGAGAAAAACTGCTTCAAATGGTGTAACAGTTATTAGAAGTGGTTCTCCTAGTGGAGATGGAGCTTGGGATAGTGGAAACTTATATTCATCCGATAAATCTCATCAAGTATATATATTTGATGCTGCTAGAGGACTTTATTCAACTATTAATATTAAGCTTACTAAGGAAGACTTAGAACGTGGTATTAATCTTCCAGGTATTACTGATGATACAGATTATATAAAAACTGTTGAAAAAGGAATTGAATCTAAAAGCGATGATTTACTTTCTGAAGAAATTAAAAAATTAAATGCAAGTAATGAAAGACAAATTAGACAAATAGATAAGAAATATGAAAAAATGATTAAAAAAATAAATTTAATTTTATCTGATTCTAATTTAACTCCTGAACAAAAGAAAGAAATTCTTTCTGCAATTGGATATGATGAAGAAATTAAACCTTATCTTGAAACAAGAAGTATTCTAGGTGAAAAATTACGTACTGGTGATATTACTTTATCAAAACTTAAATAATGAATTATTGTTTAATTAGTTTAATTATGTTATAATGATTAAGAGGAAACATTTAGCCATGTTGAGCAGGCTTACCTCTAGATTTGCCTAACTTTTAGTTAGGTCTTTTTTATTATAAAACTATGAATAGTAATATAATAAGAAGTATAGAGAAAAGAAGATATATAATTATTATCAAAGATAATATTAACAAATCTTTTTTAGACATACAACACCTCCTTATCATTAATAAAGAGGAAAGCCTAACAGCTAAATGTTCTTAATGATAATATCAGTTAAGATTATATAAATCAAATTGGTAAATTCTTGTTTTTGATGATATTTTGATTTTAAAAATTATAATAATTATATATAAAAAATAAATTATTAAAAAAAATTTATTATATAAAATTAAAATATTTAAATATTTTATTATTGAATATTATTTGTATTTACAACTTTAATTATGTTATAATGTATTAGAGGAAACATTTAGCCATGTTGAGCAGGCTTACCTCTAGATTTGCCTAACTTTTAGTTAGGTCTTTTTTATTATAAAACTATGAATAGTAATATA
>CAMKNB010000045.1 GCA_946414095.1 uncultured Mycoplasmatota bacterium | reverse complement strand
ATCATTATTTGAATTAATGCAAGAGTTTAATGAATATATACCTCCAAGATTAACCAGATATAAAGGTCTTGGTGAAATGCTTGCATCTGAATTAGCAATATCTACATTACATCCTGATTTTAATAGAACTCTTATTAGATATACTACTAATGATATTGAAAAAGAGATTCAGCAAATTAGGGAGACTGATAGTAACATGAAATCGTTACTTGAGAATGTAGATATTGCAGGATTTGATTTATAATGGAAACTCCCGATACCAGATTATCTGGTATCGGGGTTAATTTTGTTTTTTATAAATTTTAGTATAATTGTATAATATATTTGTAATATATATGGAGGTGAAATAATTGAAAGATTACACAGATTTTGTAGGTAAACGTTTTGGTGTATATGATGTACTTGAGTGGATTAATCCTGAAGAAAAAGGGGTTAAAAATATAAAATATAAAGTAAAATGTTATAAATGTGGGCATGAAAAAATTACATCTAGAATGTTTTTATTTGCAGTTAAATTCAGTAATATTAAAACATGTGAAAATTGTAGAGGTTTAAATGGTTTATATAATTTAAAAATAGGACAGGTATATGGTAAATATAAATATTTAAAATTTGTAGGAAATAAAAATGGTTTTAAAAATAAACCATATAAAGTTAAATGTACTCTTTGTGGATGGGAAGGATATATTGGATTAAATGTTTTATCAGCTTCATTGAAATCTAAGAATAATAAATGTACTCATAAAACAAATTTTAAAGAAGAAGGTAATATTATAGAATCATATCCTACAAATAACTATAAACCAAAAGATATATATGGTATATTTACTATATTAAAAGAACTTGATAAAAAGAATAATAAAAGAAGATTCTTAGTTGAATGTAATAATTGTCATAAAGAAAGTATACTTTTTGCAGATACACTTAGAAAATCAAGAGATCACAATGCTACGCATTGTAAAAAATGTTGCAGTAAATATATTAAAAAAGAAAATAAAAATCAATAATTTAATAATTTTTAGAATAATAGCCTGTATTAGTTACAGGCTATTATTTTTTTTTATAAATTTTAGTATAATTGTATAATATATTTATAATATACAAGGAGGTGAAATAATTGAAAGATTACACAGATATTGTAGGTAAACGTATTGGTATATATGATATACTTGAATGTATTAATCCTGATTGTAATGAAGTGTCTAAAAACGTAAAATATAAAGTTAAATGCTCTAAATGCGGGTACGAAAAAATCGTATCGAGACAATTTTTAAGTACAGTTAATCATTATAATTATAAAGCATGTGAAAAATGTAAACGTTCATATATGGTTTATAATTTTAAAAATGGAGAAGTATATGGTAAGTATAAAATATTAGATTATGTAGGACTTGGCAATAATTCTATGAGAATTTATAGAGTTAAATGCATGAAATGTGGATGGGAAGGTGATTTGTTAATTAGTTCATTATTAAATTCTATGAAGTCAAAAAATATTACATGTTGCCATAAAGATAATCATGCTACTTCATTAAAAATTGGGGAAACTGTAAATGAAAGATATCTTATTGTAGGTAAATTTACTAATCAAAATATCTTTAAAGATAATAATTTTAGGTATATAGTTAAATGCATAAAATGTAATAAACTATTGTATCTTACGTCAGATAAGATGAAAAGATATGTTCTTAGTCCTAAATGTTCACATAAAGCATATTTTAATAAAGAAAATTTTAATAAAGATGATTATATTATTAATGAAAGATTATTAGAAGAAAAAAGTATTGATATTAAGGAGGATACTATGAAAAAGAAACGAACAGTTAATTTATTTAGACCTGGTGATAAGTATGGAGTATTCATAATTAAAAAAGAAACCTCTAAAAAAGGAGAAAAACGATTATTTGAAGTTGAATGTGCAAATTGTCATTCAATTTCAGTAGTTACATATGATGCCTTACTATATTCAAGAAAACATAATGCTAAAACATGTAAAAATTGTCAATTTACTAAACCTGTATCAACTGAAAACAAAGAGGATAGTAAAACTTTTTTACAGGATAAATTAAATAATCTTATTATGTATGCTATTGCTTGTAATAAAAATATTATTACAGATAAGATTAATTTCGTTATCAGTAATGAAACTTTTATCAATATGATACATGATAATGCAGCTAAATTTATCACAAAAAAGTTTGAAAAAGACTATAATAAAAAAGATAACGTTGAAGAGTTTATTGAAAAAACCATTAATAGTTTAGAGTTTACTGAAAATTTACTTGGTAAATCTGAACCTACTGTAAAAGAAAAAGTAGTCGAAGTTCCTAAAGAAGTAGTTGTAAAAGAAGAAGTTATTAAAGAAGTAGAAGTTCCTGCATATAAAATGTTTAAATCTATAAAAGATTTGTTAACTGATTATCCGACTGATTTTGATTCGGAAAATTATTTGTTGACTATTATAAAAGAAAATAAAGAATTAATAGCAGGAAACTATTTATTAGTTAATGATAATGAATATTATTTTAATGACAATGCTATTCTTGAATTATTAAAAATTGCAGAGGATGAAAAAAAGCAATTAAATAATCTGGTCATTGAAGATAATATTAAGAAAGAAGAAAAGGATAGTGATTTATTTACCGATAAAATTAATCTTCAAGTAACACCTGTTCAAATACCGACTTTGTTAACTAATTTATCTGCTCATAATAATAAATCTATTACTGCAAAAAAGAAATTATATTATGATAATAAAATTTTAATGGATTCGTTAAATGCATTTAGAGTGTTTACAGACGATATGGCTAAAGGTAAAGGTGGATGTTGTCCTCCACCTTCATTTAACTTATATTGCAATGAGACTAAATCATCTACAGATTATAAATGGTATTTTGGTTTCCAAGATCAAATTGGAAATATTTATGTATCATTAAAAGTTGATGATTTTAAAGACATGTGTAATAAATTCTTTGGACATAATAAGATTGGTCCAGCTAAATTTGAAGATATTAAAAAAGTATGGAGTGAAAAAAGATTTATTGACAATAATATTTCTACTTCTTTTAATAATTCTTTAAATCTTAATTTTACAAATATTCAGAAATATATTAATTCGAAAATTGGACTTCTGAATTATGCATTAAAATGTGATAAGTAATTTTATTAATATAGACTGGGGTATTTATAAATACCCCAGTCTAATTTTATCTAAATATAGTTATGATTATATAATATATGTATGAATATAATTATATAAATTATTTTATTTAAGGAGGATAATAATGAATAATATTGAAATTAAAGAAAAAGTTGAAGGTTTATCTAGGTATGTGTTTCATAAAAACAGGGAAAAAGTAAAAGAAACAATTATTGCAATAATTACTAAAGATGAAGAATTTATAAATAATATTCTTCAAAGAGGAGAAGAATATTTAGTAAAAGAATTAGAATCTGCTAATGGCAAAACACCTTTTGATGAGTATGATAACTTAGTAGAAAAATTAATGCAAAAATCTGAATTTAAAGCAGCATTATTATCAAATAATAATGGTAATACTAATGACAAAGTGGAAAATAGGGAATATGAAAAAGTTGAAGAAAACCCTATTGAAAAAGTAGATGACAAACCAAATAATACTACTGAGTTAAAAAATGCTATTTTTGAAGTTATTGAAAAAGAAAATAAAGAAGAAGAAATTTCTGTATCTAAAACTAATTCTATAAGTTCTGTTCCTGCAAGTAATTTAAAAATTGTAAATTCTAAATCTGAAGTGTATGCTTCATCCGAATTTATTGCAAACATGAAAATGTTTATTGCAAATATGAAAATGTTTATCTATGCTCCTAGTGATAAAAGTAAAGATTTCATGACAGTATCTGATGTTAAATCTATAACTAAAGATAACGAGGATATTTTAACTTACTGTGAATCGAAAGGTGTATTTAAATTTGATGAAAATTTAAATTTATATAAATTCGATTTACTTAAATTTAATGAATTAATAAAGATAGTTTTTAATAAATGAGGAGTGTATATGAAATATACTAAGGATAATTTGGATATTCTTTTTAACTTACCACCCAAAGAAGCATCTATAAAATTAGGACTTAGTATTAAACAGGTATTACAAAAACGTGAGTATGTTAGAAAAAATAAACCTGAAATTTATAAACAATATGCTACTACTAAGTATAAATATAAATCTGAAGAACTAGATTATTTAAATAAAGTTATTCCAGACTTTCATGAAAAAGCTGTAAGGGTAATTAAAGAATATCTTCCAGAAAAAGTATGTGAGATGTATTTAAATATGCTAGGTAAAACAATCAAAGATGAAAAGCTTTTTTCTAGAGCAGGATTCTTTGTGGATTTAGAACCTAGAATTCTAGATTTATTATTATCTATTGTATTAAAAAATCCGTTACCTGTAGAAATCTTAGTTGAAAAACAGGTTAGGGTAAAAGAAGTGAATAAAAAAGTATGTATAAATGATAACAATAGAAACAATAAATCTATACATGATACTATATATACTTGTTTTAAAGTATATAAAGATTTCAGTGAGTTGTTTGCAAGTGAAAAAGTAGTATATAATTTTGCTTCTAAACACCAATTTGAACTAAGAGATAATTTTATGGAAGTAAATGGTACCTATATCTTTACAGAAACTGGAGTACTTATACTTACCGATCTCTATGAGAAAACATTAGCAGATACTGATAATATTCTTCCAAAAGAATAATCAGTATATGTTGATATGTTTTGATAAAAAATAAGAGTAGATATAAATCTACTCTTATTTTTTATATCTTCCCATGTGGTTTAAAACTATATCCTAAACATAAACGGGAAAATGTTTTTAAGATATTTTATTTTTTATTTAGTTAATCATAAATCTTAAAATTCATACCTTTTATAACAGTATATTATTACAATCAAAAAGGAGTATAGAAAATATGGAAATTAATACTACTAAATTATTTTTTAAACAAAATGAATTTCTTGAAACTAATTTTATGAAATCTTTTAAAGAAAATATTGATAGAGATATAACTATAATTCATCATAATGATCTTGATGGTATTTGTTCAGCTGTATTAATGAATTTATATTTAACTTATGGATTAAGTATGAATCCAAATAAAATTCATTTTATTTCGTATTGCTATGATAAAGATTTTGATTTTAATAAATATCTTGAAGAATACAATTCCGACTTTGTATTTATCTTAGATTTATCATTAAAATTAAATCAATATCTTACTATAAATTCAGTAACTCATAATAGACAGATATTATTAATTGATCATCATATTACTACTATAATCGATTTAAATAAACATAAAGATCAATATTTAACTATGAATTGTTTAGAAACTTATGTAGATATTAATGGTTGTGGAACTATGAATGTATATAAATTAATTAAAAATGAATATATTTATAAAGATAGAGTCATGTTACAAGAAGTAATTAATCCAACTTCTATTAAATTAGTAGATACTTATGATAGATGGATAGAAAATGAAAATAAATTTAAAGCAGATTGTATAAATCAATATTTTTATTCTTCAAATCAATTATTTGTAGAATCTGAAGAAATTGAAAAGTTTTTATTAATTTATGATTATAATGAGTTAGATAAAATATATAATATAGGTAAATCTTTTATAGAAAAAAATAGAGAACTAAATGAATTAAGATATAAATATTTTCATAAAGATATTAAATTTAAAACAAAAGACGATACTGAATTTAATATTTGTGTATTATGGGGGTCTGGTAATTCACAAGTATTTGGAAATCATATTGCTGACTATGATTTTGTAGTATTAGCTAGAAAAGAAAAAGTAGGATATTCATATTCTCTTTATACTATTAAAGAAAATATTAATGTTGCTGTTATAGCTCAGATGTATGGTGGTGGAGGTCATCCTAAAGCATCTGGATTCAGTACATTAGAAAATATATTTAAATAATGAAAGGATTTTTTATATGCAAGTTAGAAAAAGAGATGGAATTATTGTAGAATTTAATTTGAAAAAAATCGAAGATGCAATATGTAAAGCTATGGTTTCATGTAATAAACAAGAACCAGAATTTTATTCTGAAATAGAAACAGAAAAAGTATTATATAATATTGCAGAACGCTATGAAGAAAGTGATATAATTAATGTAGAAACTATACAAGATATGGTAGAAGAAGTATTAATGAAAGATTTTTCTGAAGTTGCTAAAGCTTATATATTATATAGAAATGAACGTAGTAGAATTCGTGAAAATAAATCTGAACTTATGCAGATAGTTAAAGAAAAATTATTTGCAACAAATGTACAAAATCAGAATGCTAATATGGATGAACATTCTTTTGGTGGTAGATTAGGAGAAGTTCGTTCTGAAGTGGTAAAAAGATATGCATTAGAGAAATGTATGTCAAAAATGGCTCGTGATAATCATCTTAATAATATGATTTATATACATGATTTAGATAGTTATGCAGTTGGTATGCATAACTGTTTAACTATTCCGTTTGATGATTTATTAGCTAATGGTTTTGATACAAGAAATACTGATGTGAGAGGTGCTAATAGTGTAAATACTGCATTTCAATTAGTAGCAGTAATATTCCAATTACAATCACTTCAACAGTTTGGTGGTGTATCTGCTTCTCATTTAGATTGGACAATGGTTCCTTATGTGAGAAAATCATTTATGAAACATTTTAAAAATGGTCTTCGTTATATAATGGAATATGATAATAATTTTATTAATAACTTTGAAAAATCTACCGATATAATTAATACAAGCATTGATGATCATAAATATAAAGCATATAGTAAAGTGTATAAATATGCTTTAGATTTAACTACAAAAGAAACCGAACAAGCTGTAGAAGGAATGTATCATAATCTTAATACATTACAAAGTAGAAGTGGAAACCAGCTAAAATAAGGTGGCTGCTAATATGGTGACATATTAGGTATACTCTATTAATTTTTAATAGAGCTGGGCGAAATCGGTGAAGTCTAAAATCAATATAATCTAGTAACCAATGAATGATTGATTATGATAATACCGAGATAACTTTTTTAATAATATAAAAAAGTATTGTAACGAGTAGAGTTTGAACCAGTAAAATATACTGAATATAATAACTCCAAGAGCGTCCAGTATCTTGGCATTATTTTTTATAATGCCAAGATAAAAATGTACTCTGAACTTATAAGAAATTATAAGAAGTATAGGATAAAAAGCCTATACGGTAACAATTGACCGTTCACTTCAATCAACTACGGCACATGTACTTCCATAGAAGGAAGAATGGTTACTAAAGCTTTACTCGAAGGATCGATTAAAGGTGTAGGTAAATATCATCAAACTTCAATATTCCCATGTGGAATATTTCAATATATGAAAGGTGTTAATAATAAACCTGGAACACCTAATTATGATTTGTATAGATTAGCTCTTAAATCTACAGCAATTAGATTATATCCAAATTATGCTAATATTGATTGGTCTGGTAATACTGGATATGATCCTAAAAATCCTTGTACATATTTTAGTACCATGGGTAAGTGTAAATGCAGCCCATGTAAAATCTCTTGAACCTTTACCTAAAGGGTGTGATGTATATAATACATTGCTAACGGTTAGGTCCTATTAGGATGAGACCGTGCTAAGACTTATAAAATATTTATAAGTAAAGTGTATCGACTAATGGTGATGAGTGTAGCCATGTAGAGTGGAGATAGGTACCATTCGAAGCGGGAGACATTGTTTTAAACAATGAACATATAGTCAGTGTATCTAGTAATAGATAAGTTAACGTGCAGGACAGCAAATGGAGCAGATATTAATGCAGATGATCCTAAATTATTACAATTAAAAGATGGACGTGGTAATATTGCTCCTTGTACTATTATACTTCCAACTATAGCAATGGAAACTAAATTACATCTTAAAGATGGTGAAGATTTAGTAGAAAAATTTATAGAAAATTTAGATGTTAAAATTCATGAAGCAAAAGATATGATGATTGAGAGATTTAATTGGATAGCATCTCAATCTGCAGATTCTGCTAAATTTATGTATGAAAATCATTTAATGTATGGATATAAACCTGAAGAAGGAATTATATCTGCTTTAAAGCATGGAACTCTTTCTATAGGACAATTAGGGTTAGCAGAAGCATTAATGATATTAATTGGTAAATATCATAATACTGATGAAGGTATGAAATTAGCTATTAGAATAGAAAAATTATTTGCAGATAGATGTAAAGAATTTAAAAATAAATATAAATTAAATTTCGGTGTTTACTATAGTCCAGCTGAATCTCTTTGTGGAACTGCTATGAAAAAATTTAAAAATAAGTATGGTGAAATTCCAGGAGTATCGGATAAAGAATGGTTTACTAACAGCGATCATATCCCAGTAGATTGCAATATATCTGTATTAGATAAAATAGAAATTGAATCTAAATTATCTGGTTATTCATCTGCAGGATGTATAACTTATATCGAATTAGATGGATTAGTATCTAAAAATATAGATGCATTAGAAGAAATAGTAAACTTTGCTATGGAACATGATTTACCATATTTTGCAGTAAATGTACCAGTAGATACATGTATTAATTGTGGATATGAATCTGAGATTCCTGACAAATGTCCTAAATGTGGTTCTACTAATATTAAAAGACTTCGTAGAGTAACAGGTTATTTAACTGGAGATTATAAATCTGCATTTAATAATGCTAAACAATCAGAAACAGAACATAGAGTACGCCATACAAATACAATGTCAGAATTGGAGTGAGTTTTATTATGAGAGATAGATATTATGGTATAATAGCCGATGA
>CAMKNB010000044.1 GCA_946414095.1 uncultured Mycoplasmatota bacterium | reverse complement strand
TGGTATTGGTGATGGTGGTACAAGTAATCCTGAACTTATTTGGGCTTATTTAAAGAATAAAGGTTTAGGTAGTAATGCTATTGCTGGTATAATGGGTAATATTCAACAAGAATCATCATTTAGTCCTACTATTTTACAAAGTGGAGGTCATTCTAACGAAATTAGAATCGATGGTGAAACCGGATATGGTTTATGCCAATGGACAAGTATTGGAAGACAACGTAATCTTGCTAATTTTGCCCAACAAAGAGGAAAACCATCTGGTGATCTTGAGACACAATTAGATTTTATGCTTCATGAAATGAATGATTATCCAGGTTTAATACAAAAATTACAATCATCATCGTCCCCTAGTGATGCTGCTAGAATTTTTCATCATGATTTCGAGCGTTCTGCTGATACTGGTGATATGATTGAAAGAAGAGCTAGATACGCTGAAGATATAGCTAAAACTCAAGGAAAAGGTATACCCTTTAATGGTACATATGTTGGTGGTGGAGGTGGATCTTTTAATAATGGGTCTACTAATACTGGTATATTTGGTTCAATAATTTCTTCATTAGAAAATGGTGTACTTGGTCAATTAGGGCAACAATTATTTGGAAGTAAATCTTTTTTTACTTCTGGATTTGCTTCATTAGGATCATTAGGATCTAATACTACAAATGGTGGTGGAAATTATTCATTTGTAGGAGGTAGAACAGGAACCAGTAGGATAGTAAATAATATGAGATCATTAATTGGTAAGATTCCATATTATGCTTCTGATGGAACAAACTGTATGAGAACATGTGGTATAGCATTAGAAGGAACTCCGTATGCAGGAATGATAAATGTAGATGTTGCTAAAGCTAAAGCTCAAGAACTTGGTCAATTACATAAACCTGGAGACGGATATACTCCTCGTGGTGCTGATATGTGTATTGTTAATAATGGTAATCATATGGTTATGATGACAGAGACTGGTGGCACTATTCAAAACGGATCTAGCCACAATGGTGTATATGAAGTTAGTACTTCACCTCAGGATATGTTTCATGGAGTAGATTACTATATTAGCTCTAGTCAATATGATACTTTAGATACTAATGGCATGAAAGGAAATAGTATAACTGATTTCTTAAATAAAACATTAAAAGGATCTACTATAACAGGAAAATTTGGAGAAAAGAGAGATAATGGTACACATGGAGGTGTGGATCTAGCTGCTCCAGAAGGAACTGCCATTATTTCTCCAATATCTGGTGTTGTTGAGAACATTGGTATAGAACCAGCAGGATATGGTAATTATCTTCAAATTAAAGATTCTAAAGGAAAATATCATCTATTTGGACATTTAAAAGAAACTCCTAAATTAGAATTAGGTAATAAAATAACTGCTGGTCAAACTGTAGGATTAATAGGTAACACTGGTCATTCTACTGGTCCACATTTACATTATCAAATTGATCCTGAATCTAATCATAGAGCTCTTAAAGATGGTCAACATATAGATCCTAATAATTATTCTATCGATGAATCATTAATGCAAAAAATTAATAATAATAATTCTATAATGATGGCTACTAAAGGAAATACTAGAGAAGGATTTGATTTATTAAAAGGCGATGGTGATGGTGGATTTGGTGATAGATTTACAAATCTTGCTGATATTGCTGCAATTAATAAAGAAAGTCTTGAAGGATTAAAACCGATAGATTATGCTCAAAAATTTGATACTATTATTCAGCTTTTAACTTCATTAGTTACTATTCTTGGTGGAGGAAATACACCTTCTAACTTTAATGCTAACGTTACAAATAATATGACTAATAGTATTCCTGCTACTGTAGGTGGTGGATTTGGTGGTGGTATAACAAATATTCCTAAATTTGCTACTACTGCTCCAGGTAAATCTATTGAAACTATTTTAACTAATATGATAAAATTAGCTAAAGGAAATTAATAAAAATCTTGGGAAGCTCAATAATGAGCTTCCCAACATTATATTAATTCATAAGGGAGGTCTAAATAAATGAGTGAAGAGTATATTGTGACTAGTCCTTTAAAAATATATAATGACTGTAGTTTTGCTTCAAAAATAATATATTCTTTAAAAGAAAATGATGTAATAAATAGAGAATACAATATCGGACCATGGTCTAAAATTTTATATAATAATATTGAAGGATTTATATATCCGTTTAATGCTTCTGGTGATCTATTATTAAATAATAATTTAAATTATAAAGATTTTAGAATAAATGATTTAGTTAATCTTAAAACAAAAAATACAATAATTAAAGATGAATATGGAAGTATTATAAAAAATATAGATGAAAATAATTCTAAACAGTTTTTTATAATTAAAGATATATTAAATAATCCTAAATTAATAAAGATAGAAAATATAAATCAAGAAACCTTTTGGGTTAAACCATCACTAATATTAAAAGCAAAAAAAGATAATATAGATAAAAATAAAAATCCTGAAGTTTATGAAAATTATGTATATAATACAATTTCTAAAATAACAGAATATTTAAATGCAAATCCTTCTAATATTGATGAAATTCAAAATCCAGCTAGTAGAGGCATTGGTGGCAGTATTAATTCAAATAGAGATTTAGCAGACACGTTACAAAAATTAGCTCAGACATTATATAACGAGCAATATAAAAAAGAACAAAATCAAAATAAACAAAATGGAAAGTTATCAGGAATATTAACAGAAAATGCATCAGCATTTTCAAAGTTAAGGGGACTAGAAATTAAAAATTTAAGATCAATATTTGGTATGCCATATCAATATTTACCTATTGCTGATATGAGAATGGGTAGTGCCGAAAACAGTGAGCTTCCTAGTGTATCTGCAATAACATCGCTTGGTATTAAGTATGCTGAAAAAATTGTTTCTAGAATGCCATTATTTATAATGGTACCAGGTGTGTCTGATTTTATGCAAGGGTTTAGTTCTAGTGAAAGAAGTACTATATTAAAAGAATTAAACGAAGCTATAACTTCATCATATGACATAGAAAATTCATTTAATAAATTTTTAACAAAAGATAATAGACAATCATTTTATAGTTTATACCCAGCATGGACACAATATTATAATTTTGTAAACCCTATGTGCCATATTGCAGCTAAAATGATGGGACTGGAAAATGTTACAATAACATTTGATAAAAAAAATAGAACGTTGGGAAAAGCTCAATGGAAAGATATAGCACCGAGCGCATTAACTAGTAATCCAACATTAAACGGTGGATGTGCTTTTTATATTCAATCAGAAACTCAATTATCTGAATCACTTTCTAATTCAACTACTATGTCACAGATTGCTAATAAAGTTAATTCTATTAGTGATCAAGGAAGAGAATTATTATTTTTATCAGGAACCACATCTGGGTTAATTGAAAAAACAGGGGCTGCTGCTCAAAACATTGTAACCAGTTTAGCTGGATCTGTACAACAAGGAGCTGCTACTGTTAGTGGGGTTACTGGAGATGAATTATTAAAATCATATGAAAATTCTAGTGGTGCTATTAATGCTATTATGAACGGAATATCTAACACTATTGCTGGTTCAAAAATGTTATTTCCAGAGTTATGGCAAGATTCTGCATTTTCAAGAGATTATAATGTGACAATAAAATTGGATTCTCCAGATAATGATAGACTGAGTTTATATTTAAATATAATTGTACCATTAATTCATTTGATAGGATTTGCAGCTCCTAGATTTATGGGTGCTACAACTTATGCATCTCCATTTTTAGTTAGAGCTTATTATCAAGGTTTTTTTAATATAAATATGGGAATAATTACAAGTTTAACAATTAATAAAGGAGCAGAAGGGGCTTGGACATTAGATAATATTCCTACTGTTGTTGAAGTAAATATAGGAATACACGATCTTTTTGCCACCAATTTAACAATAACACCACAATCGCCCGGAAGTGGTGAGGGAGTAAGTATTTTAGGTTCATTAGCGAATAGTAAAATAATTCAAAATACTCCTATGTTAGATTATGTAGGAAATCTTTGTGGTATTAATATTAATGAGCCAGATTTAGCAAAAGTAGTATCATATTATAAAGTATTAGTACAAAATATAAATTCAAGATTTTGGGATAATGCGTTTGGTAGAATTACTGAATATACAGCTAATGCAAAAACTCAATTTTATCAACAATTATTAGCAGGAAATTCTTTATCTAGGTGGTTTTAAATTAAAATATAAATTAAAAATAATTTAAACATATCTCTGAGGGTAATATTACCCTCAGAGATAATTAAATTTATAATATAGGAATTGATTTTTATGAAAAAACGTAAACAAAAAATGGAAGAATATGATAGAAAATTTTCTAATATTCCTAAAGATTATAATGATAGATTAGTATGGCTTTATGATGAGTTGCATTTAAATTCATTTAAATGCGATTCTATCATATCGAAATACTATTCTATGATGAATACTTTGGAATTTAAAAGATTTTTTATTGTATTATATGAAATCCCAGAAGGTTCACCAAGACCTAGATTTAGATTGGTAAATAGAAAAAATTTATCTAATATGGCATTATCTAACCCTAATTTTATCCATGTTTATTCACCTACCGGATCCGAAGATAATAACTATATGAAAAGATTATTAACTACAGAAGAATTTTCATTTTTAGATCAATTTATTTATACTCCATGTAATGTTTTATATAGAACATTTTTTAGAACACCATCTAATTTTAATTCTATAGATAAATATTTAGCAGAATTAGGAATACATACACCTATAACTAAACCAGATTGGGATAATATTGGAAAAAAATATTCTGATATGACTAATCAAAATTTATGGGTAGATGATAGATTAGTAATCAGAGGGACAGTTGAAAAATGGTATTCAGTATTACCCAGGGTTGAAATAACAATAGACTATTTAAATATGTTAACACATCAATATCAAGCAGAATCTATTATGAAATCATATAATGGGGATGTTAGATACTTTGGAGATGGGAGGTAAAAAATTTATATGTATAATGAAGATATTCTAAATTCAAATACAAAAATAAAAGATTGTATAAGTATAAAAAATATTTTAATAGAACAAGATTTTTTTTCACAAGATAAAATGCAAAGACTTATAGATATAATGAGAGAAGAAAATAGATTAGATGGTTATGTATCTACATTCATGGCACTAGATGGATATATTAGAATTACTTTAAGAAAAACTTATTTTAAAAAATTTAATAATAGCTTTGATCCTCTAGATTTTTATCCAGTAATTGATAATTGTTTAATGGAATTACTTAATGAGAATAATAGCTCTTTAGAAATATTATTTGAAAATGATAAAACTTGTATAAATAAATTAAAAGATAATATATCTCTATTTTATACTATTAGTAGACCAGATGAAAATTCAATAATAATAAATTTTAGTTAAATAACCAGAGTACTCTTATAAGAGTACTCTGGAATATTATTATTCAAATCCATTTAAAAAATCACTAATAAATTCTTCATTCATCTTAGCTAATCCATAGATATTACAAATTTCCATTACTGCATAAATAGCTGATACATCATCAATTATTTTATCCATATTTAAAGAACCATTTTCTACATATAATTTATTTAAATCATCGTGTTTTAAAGCAGCATTAGAAAGTTTGGTAACCATTGATTCAAATAATGATACTGGTTCACTTTTCATTAAATGAATTCTTTGCTTAGCTGCCTCCTGGGCTTGAGTTTGTACTTCTGGATTATCGGTATTTGCATTTGTAACCTTTTGAGCAGCATAATATATATCTTTAATCTTATCATTATATTCATTACGGTTTCTAATAAATTCTTGAGTAGCATCTTCTACCCTATCTGCTATTTTTTCATTTAATTTTTCAGGAGTTGATTTTTCTAATTCATTTTCAAATCTATCCATTAATTGCTGATTAGATGTAGTAGTTGTGAAGAATTCCTCATTATAACCATCGATACCGTTTAATTCAGAACAATATTTTCTTAATTGTTTACCATAGGATTCGATAATACAATTATAAGTACTAACTAATGCGGTATCTTCTAAATTAATATTTCTATTATACGCATATTTATTTAATTCTTCTGGATGTTTTAATCGTTTATATTCTAATACAGATTCAATAAAATTTTTACCAGTATTTATTGAATGAGAATCTAATCTTAATAATTTAGCTACTTCATTAAAATTTATCTCCATAGCTTTTCTTACAAATGGTTTATAAACAAATTGTTCAGTTTTAGGTTCTGTGCTAACAAAACTACCAATTGTCATTTCTCTTTGATTAATATCTTTATATCCAGCAATAGACCTGCTATCTTGTTTATTTATTGATTTGATTAAATTTATTTCATTTAAAATATTCTCTTCCATACCCATATTATTAATCTCCTTTTAATTAAAATAAAGAAGGACCATCATTACTATCTGGTGGTTCTACCACATCCCGTTTACTAATAGTAATAGTACTATCTTTCGTTGCTTGTTTGATGGCATTTTTTTCAGCAGGTACATATTTAATTGCCAAGAAATCTGCTATTTTAGCCATACGTTTTGCCCATTTTTCTTGAGATGCAGCTATTTCTTTATTATTTTTACCATCTGTAGATTTAATAGATTTCAATCTTAGCGCATTTGCTTCTAATAATTCTTTTTGTAAAGTAAACCAATCAGAAAGATGAGCTCTAAAGCTGAAGAATAAATATGTTAAATCTCTTAAAATAGGTATAATAGTATAAACAATAGTAACAGCTACTGCAAGTATTGTTGCAATAATACCAAAAGATTCATGTTTTAATTTATTATCTATTAACGGTTTAAATCCTTTTTCAATATCATTTGTTGAACAGGCTTTATTAAATCTTTCAATATTTTTATGAATAAGATAAAATCTTGATTTATATTCTTGAAGATTTTTAATTTCTAAATTTACAGTAGAATCCGGATTTTTAATAAATTCTACACATACAGTTGTAAAAAATCCAATATCAGAAATTAATGCCATAACAATGGTATCATAAAAATATTTTACAATACTGGTATTTGTTTTAAACCCATTCATAAATAATGTTTTATGTTTTTCTAAATTCTTTAATGCTTCGTTTAAAGCAGAAACTTCTTCAATACCGGTTTTACTTTGATTAGAAATAGTCATTAATACATCAATACAATCTTTGGTTCTTTTATATTCTGAAAATTTAGTAATATCACCTTTAGATTTCTCTATTTCTTTAAAATCTATATCTTCAAGTTTATTTACTATCATCTTATATAAACGATTACCAATAGAAATTATAGCATTTCCTTGTTCTTCTTCGTTTAATGACATTACTAATTGAAAAGTTTCTATATCATTCATATTAAGAGATTCATAAAATATCATTTGTGCATCTTTACGCATAATTATTCAAATCCCCCTTATTATATTTTTTCTTTAGCACCAGTAATAAGATTAATCATTTTCTTAAACTGATTTTTGTCTTCTTTTTCATAAGAAGAATAAGAATTTATTTCATACTGAGTAGAATTATCATCGTATAAAGATTTTACTTTTTCATTAACATCATCAACAATAGCAAACCCCATTACAGAATATGCTTCCATTATATCAAGCATTTTATATGGTTCGCATTTAAACCCATAATCTTTATTAAGTATATCTTCTGTTTCTTTTGAAATTACTAATACGGCAATAGCAGAACCAGCACCATTAGAATTCCGTAATAACCAATTCTTTTTAGATACAAGATATCTACGTTCTAATAATTTCCAAATTGGTGATGAATTATTTTTAGATGAAATTGTATCCATTTTTGCTCTATCTATGGCAAACAAGAAATCTTTAATCATAGAGATTTCTCCTGTGGTTGCTCTTAAGAAATTAAATAATCCATTATTATCTCTATTTTTAGTAATAATACGATTTATCATATCAGATTGTTTAACATAAATCAATTTAGCTTTTACGCCAATAACTGCTTGAGATAAAACTTTAACATTTGTATCACTTTTATCATTTACAAATCTTACTATTAATAATGACGGAACATCATCATTAGCTTTTTTAATATCTGAACTTAAAATTTGTTTATTTAAAAAATCTGGTTCTGTATTTAATGATTTAATTTTATTACCATTTAATTTATCTTCTAATTCTTTAACTTTTTTTGTTGCATCTTTAAGTTCTTTTCTTACTTTTTTTCCATATTTCTTATAATCAATATCTTCTTTAATTACTGTATTATTTATAATACTGAAAGTTTTATTTAAAGAATTTGGCAATTCATTATTTAATTCAATATTATCTTCGGCTATACATTGAACCATTATCTTATTTATTTCATCTATATTTAAAGTTTCATGACTATATTGTTTAGCATCCATTTTATTAATAAATGATAATATATCGTCTGATGTTAAATTTTGATGTACTTTTCCTATAAATTCAAATGCATTTCTATTATTAGTAATATCTATAGCTGCAAATAACATCTGTAACATTCCAACTATTTTTCTTTCTGTTGCTTTAGCCATCAATTTAGCGGTAGTTAAAGAAACAGATTCATCTGCAATAACAGGGAATGTCAATACTAAATTAGAAGTTTTATTTGCAATATTTTTAAAATAATCTTCACTTGTTTTTCGACTTAATGAATTATAAATTTTTTCACCATATTTACTATTAATGATTAATTCAACTATGTCTTTTATAGCTCCTTCTTGTACTACATTTTTGTTATATGACATTGAAGTTAACCTCCTTAGTTAATTTATTTAGATGTCAAAAATAAAAAATAAATATACTTAATATTTTAAATCATTTCCAATTAATCATTTAATTTAATGTAAATTAATTAAATGATTATAGCTATAATTATCTAATATATAAGAATATATTAGAATATTATTGGAAACTTTTTAAAATATATTTTATTATAAATAATTATTTATGAAAATAGTTGGGGTTTACAATTTGTATTACATCGATTAATTTATTTTGTATATTTATATTATCATTTTTTAACTGTATAATATCATTTTTTATATCTAATCTATCACTTCTAGCAGTATCTAATTCTTTTTTAATTTTATCTAATTCTTTTGACATATCACCTATTTTTTCATATATATTTAATAACACATCGGTTTTAAG
>CAMKNB010000043.1 GCA_946414095.1 uncultured Mycoplasmatota bacterium | reverse complement strand
GCATTAGTGTCCACTTTGCTTACTAATTGTAATAAATTATATCTATTATATAATTCAGACCCTTTATCATATTTAAACATTTCTTTTTTATAAGTATCACGTCTATCTGCAAATTCTTGTATTAATTGATACAATGGATTTGGAACATCACCATGTTGTGAAAATAAACAACCAAATGATGTTAATATAGGTCTTCTACTTAACAAATAATTAACCATAGCTATAGTAGAAGTATTTGTATTTATTTCTCTATAGTTATCATTAATATAAATATCACTATTTTTAACTCTTTTATTAATAGACCAATCTATTGCTCTATTTAACTCAAATTGATTTAATTGAGGAAATATATACGACATAATTCTAAACATCTGTTGTTTGTAACTATTAAATGCTAATTCTTGAGATAAATCATTTGGATTATTTATTTTTAACTGTTCAAATGATTCTTTTTTATCTGCACTATTCATAAATTATATTAACTCCTTTCTTATTCTAGTATTAAACTGTACTATTTAGATTATTTATTTATATAAACATATAAACATTTAGATAAAACTACAAAACTATTTTGTGGTTGTACAACCAAAAAGTAAATATTATAATTCAAAAAATTAAATGTGGAGGTGAACATTTTGTCTGAGGAAATTAGAACACCAGAATTTGATGGTATCGAAAATCAGCAAGAATTGTTCGAAACTATGTTCATCGATCAAGCCATGCATATGGACGATGAATCCCGTAAAGAATACCTTGAATCTGCTGAGGTAAAAGCTTTAGTAGAAGCTAAAGCTGTTAATCGTCGGACTATCGTAAGATTGTCCAGAAGTGACGACTATGCTCGTCGCGTAACTCTTGCTGCTATGCAAAAAGCTAAAGAGCAGAATACTGCTGACTGGAAAAAGCTTAAGAAAGCTCATTGGATGAAAAAGACTGCTATTGCTAATATTGTTAAACGCTATGGTAACCTTGTAAAACGTGATGTTATCAAAGCTCAGAAAGCTATTTTGAAAGCTAATCCTACTTACTACACTAAAACTACGTTTAAGGGCACTGTTGGTGGTAGTGAACCCAAGGAAACTAAATAATTTTTGTTTTTATTTTGACTTTCTTATATTTGAAATTCTCACATCTTTCAATTTTTATAAGACTTTTAGTGGAGTACCAATTTTTTGGTACTCCATTTCTTTTGGTAAATTTTCTTTCAAGAATATATTATATAATCGAAAGTGATTATTGCTTTAACTTATAATTAATATTTAAATATCCGACTGAATATTCAGTCGGATTATATTAAACTATTTTATTTTATTGATTATTTTGGGAGGTAATCAGATGCTAAACAATTTACAAAATTATTATGTATTTCAGGAGTTAGTACTTAATAAAACTATGACTATTCATACTAAAGATATTAATATTTCTAATTGGTTAGACTATTATGAAGGATTAATTAATATTTTAAAGGATGGAATAGATTTAGACGAAGTTCATAAATATAAAATTACTGTAGATTTTGGTAATGGTGATATTGTTAAATTATCTGTTTTTGATTTATATTTCAATATCATGTTATGGTTTATTGTAATACGTAGTGGATTAGAATTAGATGGAAATGCTTTATTCTTTCCAAAGACTATTACACAAAAAGAAATAAAAAAATATTTAGATAAATATATAGTTTTAAATAGAAAAAGATTTTCACCTATTGAAATTAATAATATAATTGATGATACATTATTTAGATTTTCAGATGTAGATAATTTTTCTTTCTATTTATCTGGAACTATTAATTTGAAAGATAATATCGAATTAATGAATAAGATTCCTGAATTTAATGATTTATTACATATTTCATTAGAAAATTCTAGAATTGAAGATGTAAAAGATGATGGTATGAAATATACTAATCGTGTTATTGATATAATAACAAATGAATCTGAAAAAGTTTTAGGGCATGAACATTGTTTAAAATATGCATTTGATGCTGATGAAGGAATTAATAAACGTCAGTATAAAGAGTTTGCACTTCATATTGGTTCAAAACCGGATGGAAGTGGTGGAGTTCATCCTCATATTATAGATACTTCTTATATTAATGCAGGTTTAAAACATGTAGTAGATCAATTTGTAGACTCTGCATCATCTAGAGTAGCACAAATTCAAACTAAAAAGAATGTAGGTACTAGTGGTAATTTTGCCAGAATATTAGGTATAAATAATATGGATTCTTATATAAATCCAGATCCTACATATAAATGTAATACTCATAACTATCAAGTATTTACTGTAGAAAATGAAAAATTTTTACAAAGAATAGTTGGAAAGTATTATAAATTAGATCCAGATGGAATAGATTATTTGGTTGGACCAGATGATCATTTCTTAATTGGAACAACAATTTTAATGTATTCTCCTATGACATGTGCATCTGCTGCACATGGTAAAGGAATTTGTTATAGATGTTATGGTGATTTAGCATATGTAAATGTAAATATTAAAGTAGGAAAGATTGCAGCAGAATTATTAACTTCCCAGCTAACACAAAAACAATTATCTGCTAAGCATTTATTAGAAACTATAGTAGAAAAATATCATTGGAGCAAATCATTTAACAGATTTTTCGGAATCAATGTTAATAAAATTTATGTATTACCAGAATCTAATGGTGCATATATTTTAATTGATAAAAATGATATTCAATCTAAAAGCGAAGATGACTATGTTGTTGGTATGGATTCCGATGATTCAGGAATAGATAATGATTTAGATAATTTTATTTCTGAATTTACTGTAATTGATAAAAACAATAAATATCATTTAATAACTTCTGATGAAAGAGCAGAAATGTTTATTTCACCAGAATTTCAAAAATTAATATTAAATTCTGAAATTAATGATGAAGGATATTCTATTATTAGTTTTGAATCTATATTTAAAGAATCAGTTGATTCTAATTTGTTCTATATTCAAATTATAAATAATGATATTGGAAAATCATTAAAAGATATTGAAGGTTTAATTAATAGAAAGAGTAGTACTTTACAGTATGACAAAGATCAATTATTACAAAAATTAGTTGGTCTTGTTATAGATAGTAATTTAACCATTCAATCTGTTCATTTGGAAACTATACTTATGAATCAGATTCGTTCTCCTAGAGATGTATTAAAGAAACCTGAATGGGAGAATGAAGAAGAAGAATATACTTTACTTACATTAGATCAAGCATTAAAAGATAATCCTAGTGTAGTAAATTCTTTAATTTATCAAAAACTTGATTATATGTTAAGTTATCCTTTAACTTTCCAAAAAACAAGTCCATCAAAAATGGATTTATTCTTTATGCCTAGACCTCAGGATTTTATTGCAAATTATAACCCTGAAAAAGAATCTAAGAAAGAAATGGTAACACCATTATACATTGTACCACATAAAGAAGATCCTGATAAAAAATAATATAATAATTCCCACTATTTCTATAGTAGTAAGGGTATCGAAAGTATTAGAGTTCGTGATAAATAGAAATAGTGGGATTATTTTTTGAGGTAATAATATGGATAAACCAAAAATAGAAGTAAGGAGAAGTGCTATCGTTATACACAATTATGAACCTGGTGATTGTGTACAATTAGAAGAATTTTTTAAAGTATATAATAAAACAACAAGATTACGTGAAGATAGAATTATAACATATGATGAATATTCGAGAGATTTATATTTACCTAGAGGATTTGATTTAAATATATTATCAGATTTTTTTTATTCTGAACCATATTTTTCACCAGAATATGATGAATACGATAGTGAATTGTATTTTAGATTAGTTAATCCACCAAGAGATGATGTTCAGAGAGAAGCTATCCATTTTATTGCTGGATTAAGTAAATATGAAGATATAAAAAATGAACCTCAATTATGTGTAAATTTAAATACAGGTGCTGGTAAAACATATGTAACTATAGCATGTTCTACATACCTTGGAGTTAGATCTATAATGATAACATCTTCAAATGGATGGATTGAACAATGGGCCAATAGAATATTAGAATATACCGATACAGCACCTTCTGAAATATATAAGTTGATAGGTATTTCTAGTATTGCTATGATACTTCATAACAAAGTTAAAATAAAAAATATTAAATATATATTAGCGTCACATATGACTATTAAATCATATGGAGATAAATATGGATGGGATAAAGTAAGAGAATTATTTAAAAAATTAAGAGTTGGAATTAAAATATATGACGAAGCTCATTTAGATTTTGATAATATATGTAAAATAGATTTTGTAACTAATACATTTAAAACATTATATCTTACTGCTACTCCTGCAAGATCGGATAGAACTGAAGATTTAATATATCAGGCATCTTTTAAGATGTGTCCTAAAATAGATTTATTTAATAAAGAAACAGACCCTAGAACTCATTATATGGCTATTTTATATAATTCATATCCTGATCAGAAAGTTATCAATAAATGCAATAATCCTTGGAAGAAAATGTTTGATCCTAATGCTTACTGTAAATATATTATTAAAAATCCTAGATTTTATAATATGCTTAAAATAATATTAGAAGAAATATTTATTAGAGGAAAAGCATTGATATATGTAGGTTTAAATGAGGCTGCTCTGATTATTAGATCTTGGATAATTATACATTATCCATGGTTAAAAGATGAAGTTGGTATTTATACTTCTATTGTAGATAAAAAAACTAAAGAATTAGAAAAAGAAAAAATGATAATACTTACGACTACTAGATCTGCTGGTGCTGCTTTAGATATACATGGTTTAAAAGTAACTGTTGTATTATCTGAGATATTTAAATCTAAAGTATTGGCTAGACAATCTTTAGGTAGAACTAGAGATTATGATACTTTATATATAGAATTAGTAGATGTGGGTATGGAAGTTTGTAAATATTGTTTTACTGCAAAACAAGAAGTATTTGAAGAATATGCTTTAGATACACAAGTAATACAATTAGATGATAAAGCTATAAATGATCGAATAAAAGAAATAGACAAAAATGAAGAAGAACGATTAAAAACTATAAACAGTAATACTAAACCAATAGATGTAATTCAGATAAAAAAATAAAGAGGCAGACATATAATCTGCCTCTTTCCTTAATTTTATTGAATCTAATATTAAATATAAATTTAATAGATTCAATATTGGAGGTTTCTAACCACAATAGTCATGTCTTCAAACATGTGGTTCCCTCCTTTCTTTGTTAATTGATAATCTGTTAAAGATTATCAATATTATATTATATATTTAAATATACTTAATATTACAAATTTAATTCCATATTATATATTTATCTGATTTTTGTATCAGAAAAATTATTATATTGAGATACTAATTCAGAATCAGCTGATTCTCCATTGTGATCAAAAACGTTAATTATTTTTTTATGCTTTAAATCATATATTGCAATAGATTTTAAACTCGCTATTGCATTAATTAAAGTTTTAGCAAATGCTTTAGCAATAAGCATTGCATTTCTTCCGCTAGATTCCATATGAAGTAAGATAAAACGGCAATCAATATTATCATAAGTTACAATACAAAAGTTTTTCATTTAAAATATACCTCCTAAATATTATATTTTTTAGTTAACTTCTAATTTTATTATCAAATGTAGTTTCATCTATTATTGTAATTACATTGATTAAATTATTTTGTTTGCATATGATATTTGCTATATATTCGGCAGTAGTAATATATCCATATTTATTAAGATAATTTAATATACATCCATTCCGTAAATTTAATCTTTTTTCCCATCCACTTGCAGAATCTAAAATACCATTTACTGAAATATAATTTGTAGATCTTTTAAATTTAGAATTGGTAGATTTATCAGTCCACATACAATTTTCTGGACAATAATCAGAATTATTGTCTTTTCTATCTATAGTTAAACCTTCTTGATATCCATTATTATATGCCCATTCTTGAAATTTCCATGGTTTATTTAACCATTCGTCACATATTTTAATACCTCTACCACCATATATATCATAATATTTTTCATTTATATCATAACATCTTTGATACATATGATAATATATCGTCATTAAATTTTTAGATTTCCAAAAATTATGCTGGCATCTACTATTTTCTCCGTATCTTGTTATATCATTAAATGTCATACCTTTTTCTTCAATGTACCCACATTTTAAACATTGAACTTTATATATCCAATGACCATTACCATCATTTCCTAAAACATTTAATAGTTTATATTTACCATGAATTTGGCCTATTCTAGTATATGGATTAATTTTATGATTACATATTGAATTAGGATTAGTTTTTTTGATTTCATAAAGAGTTTTACCATCTTCATTTATCCAACCACATTTAATACACTGAACTTTATAAATTATAGCTCTATCTTTTGTTCGTTTTCCAGTATCTTCTAAAATTTTGTATTTTCCATATATTTTACCTATTTCATTATTAAATTTAGTTTTTGATATCATTTTTTTTAAACCTCTTTTTATTTTATATTTAATATATAATATATAATTATTATTTTTTATTAATTGACATAAATATAATTGTTATTAATTTAGATATGGAGGTTTTAAAAATGTCGGATTGTAATCCTGTAGCATATATGTTAAACGAATCTGTAATTCCAGAAGATGCAATAACCTGTGATATAATTAAAGAAAAAGATAACTTTGGATATAGTATAGCAGAAGTGGTTCTTCAAGTAGCAGAAGTTTTAAATAGAAATAGGCGTTATTATTCTACAGAAGATTTACATAAAGAAATTTATGGTGATAGAATTAAAGAATTAATTAAAACTGGTTGGAAAGGTGAAGCTGGACATCCTTTAGATATGAATTTACAACGTCAACAAAAAATTGATCCTACATTAGAACAAGTTTGGTATCAAAAAGTTTGGATGGATGGGCCAGTAGTTAAAGCTTGGTGTAGAGGAACTAATAATGAATTAGGAAAAAGTTTTGATATGGATCTTAAGCATGGGCAAAAACCTGCATTTTCTTTACGTTCCTTGGGTAGTATTAGGATAGTAAATGGCCGTTCTAATGTAACTAATCTTCGTATAATCACGTACGACAGAGTTTATTTCCCAAGTTATGTCCAAGCATATACACAAGGATTAGTTAACGAATCTGCTAATATAGTTTCTTCGATTTCTGATTATATAAAAAATAAAGGTAATGAATTAATAGTTAAAGAAGACTTTGAATCTATTGCTCCTATTATGAATAAAGAAGTAGTAGATTTATTACTTAAAGAATCCGCTGATATTTATACTATTTGCAATGATTTTCAACCATTTTATCATTCTATTCAGATATCTCCTGATAAAACTAAAGTTACAATGGTTGATGAGTCTTATAATACAATAGTAATTCCTTTAACTAAGTTTGTTCAAAATCAAATAGATTCGTATTGTAGTAAATTCATATAAAAAATAATTTAGACACGTAGAATATTCTACGTGTCTAAATTCATTCTTTTTACATGTTATTATCTAGGGGTCTAATTCAATCGTCAATCTTGATACTTATCCTTGCGCTTGTTTCATTCGCGTGACCTGTTACTTAAATCGGTTCCTTTAATTCAATCACCCACTCTAATACTTTCCATTAACTCTGTTTTCATTCTAGTGCCCTGTTACTTAATCTTTGGCAGTAATTCAATCTTCATACATAATACTTTCTTGTACTATGTTTCATTCTAAGCATATGTTACTATCCAAACGCATAATTCAATCCGCTTGTATAATATTTTTTCTCCCTTATGTTTCATTCGATAATGATATTATAAAATCCATTGATATAATTCAATCTTCTTGCATAATACTTTCGCGAATTGTGTTTCATTTCTTTTTCATAATACTATCACGCTAGATAATTAAATTTTTTATGATGATACTTTCTCAGACCATATTTCATTCTTTTGTCTTAATACTTAATCGGACTATTAATTCAATTCAAATAGGTAATATCTTCCTATATCGTGGCACGTAAATTCAATCATTCAAGCCTCGTGTTACAATTTCTGTTAATAATTCAATCAAGCTACATAATACTTTCCTTACATGTGTTTTCATTCTCATTATATATTATTATTCTTTTCCTAATTCAATTGGTCTCTTTAATACTTTCAACCATCGTTTGCCATCTCTGACAAATTCACGTACTTGTTTTTGACCTGAAATAATCATATGAATATAATGCCGTCTATCCCATTTATTGTATCGTCCATGTTTAATAGTTATTTCTATGCATCTTAATGCGGAACGTATTCTCTTGTTATACATCATTCATTCTCCTGTTTAATATGCTACAATCGATAACTTAATTCATTTCTTATCTTTTGATACTAATCCATCTAAATAACTCATTCCTATTTTATAATATTTTATCCAACGTTTAAATTCAATTTGCTATTTTTGATACTATTTAATATTATAATTCATTCGCGGTGTGTGATACAAATCTTCTGCCCTAACTCATTCCATCCTATAATACTTTCCGTATATCTAATTCGTTCATTTGATATGGTACTAATCCACGATTCTAACTCATTCTTTGTGCATAATACTATCAACTGTTTTAATTCGTTCTGACTTTGTACTACATATCTCTGATAGTAACTCAATTCGATGACTATGATACTAATTCCACAAGCATAATTTCATTCCGGTTTTATGTTACAATCCGGCAACATAATTTCATTCTTGAATGATAATACTAATTTAATGATGTAATTCATTACTATAATATACAATTTTAAAACATTTTAATATTGTATATTATACTTTTTTATTAGTAATTATAAAGACAGGAAAAATTTTTCCATTTTTAATAAATTCTTGTTTATTAATAATTTCAGTAATTATATTATAAATATACATCAGTCCTTCATTTTTATCTGAAAATTTTTCTAAAATAGTATAAAAATGACTTGGAGTAAAACCTAATCTAATACTCCAACCATGAAGAGTATCAGAAATTCCATTTATATTTATTATAATACTAGTAGATTGAAATTTAGAATTTTCTGATAATGTTACCCATCTACAATTTTCTGGACAATAATCTTCATCATTATTTATTCTATCGATCGATAATCCATCTTGATATCCATTTTCATAAGCCCATTCTTGAAATTTCCATGGTTTATTTAACCATTCATCACATATTTTAATTCCCCTACCTCCATATCTATAATAATTATCATGATTTATATCATAACATCTATTTTTCATTCCTTGAAATTTATTAAATAATATTTCAGATTTCCAATATATATGGTTGCATTTAATATTTTTATCTAATGAACTATATTTCATAGAATTTAAGGTAATACCATTGGTTGTAATAAATCCACATTTCAAACATTGAGCTATATATTTAGTGGAGTTATTATTATCTTTTATAATATCTAATATTTTATATTTTCCTATTATTTTACCGATCATTTTTTCAGGAAAAATAATATGATTACATGTAATATTATCATCTAAACTAGTTTTTTTCATAGAATCTAACCTAATACCATTTACAATTTTTCCACATTTTAAACATTTTACTTTATATACAATATTTCCGTTATTATTTCGTTGATTTAATACATCTAATATTAAATATTTACCAATTTGTTTGTTTATTAAATCATATGGGTTAAATGGATGGTTACATTCACTTTTTATTCCACCTTTTTTAATATTTGAAATATATGTACCATTATTATCTTCATAACCACATTTTAAACATCTAAATGTATATTTAATGTGATTATTTGTATCTCTTTTTTTAGCTATTCCAGTGATTAAATATTTACCAAAAATTTTACCTATATTATCATTCATAATATCATTACTCCTTTATAATTAATTATAAATATCATATATATATTATTTAATTTAAAAACATTTTAATAAAATAAATAATTTAAAGAAAGGTTGGTGTTATATATGCCGATGATGAATAGATGCACTGATCTTGTAAATAAGATAGAGCGTAGACTAGGAACAAGGATGTTAAATTTACCACAAAATTTAAGTAAAGATAAATGGATGGATGAAGTTATAGATAAAGATTCTCTTCAAACTTTTTCTAGATACTTTCCACATATCCAAGAATATTATTTAACAGCAGATAGAAGAAAAGGACCATACTACCTAATAGATGAAGCAGTATGTAACTCAGTTGAAATATTAGGTGTAGGTGATATTAATTGGAGGTGTCTTTAGTCACACAAATCCTGCATTTGGATTTGGTGCTGGTTTTTATTCTACTTTTGATTTCTTTATGAATGGTATGTCATTAGATGATATAGCACTTCAACAAATGTTAGCAGATCATTCCAGTATTTTTAAAGCTGGTATATATTTAGATTTTAGACCGCCTAATATGATAAGAATAGAATCGTCTTTAAGTAATAATATGCTTGAAATGTTAAAAGCTATTCCTATTAATTTATTAGTAAAACATCCTAGAAATCTTATGACTATTCCTCCTACACAAATGGAAATTTTTGAAGAATTAGCAACTTGTGATGTAGCTATATTTTTATTTAATAATATTAAATATTTTAATAACGTAGAAACTGCTTTTGCTACTACTGAATTAAATTTAGATGTAATACAAGACTATGCTAATAGAAGACCTGATATAGTTCAGACTCTTAGAGATAGTTATGTTAC
>CAMKNB010000042.1 GCA_946414095.1 uncultured Mycoplasmatota bacterium | reverse complement strand
TCTATAATAAACCCTGCTATAAATGCTACAAAAGTAATAGCTGGAGCACTTATTATAGTGGAACCTAGCTTAATAAAAGAATCTATATCTGGTTTATCTTTAACTATAGCTGTTATCATTAAGAATACAAATGCAGCCATGAATGGTAATATAGCCAATGTAACATAAATACCTAGAATCCAAAGAAATGGTGTTTTTAATTCTGTAGCGAATATTCCAGCTCTCTTAGCATAGTCGTTTAAATGGGATAAATACCCAGTCAATATTTTAAGCATTTATCATCACCTTCTTTATAAAAATATTATTTTATAATGATGTGACGATAAATTAAAGGTACCCTGATATCAGGGTACCTTTAATTAAAATATTAATCAACTTCATAGTTCCAATCAAAATTACTAATAAAAAATCCTTTAGCATTGTTTTTTCTAAATAATGATTTTCCAGGGGTAAATCCTGTTTCATACGCTGCTCTTTTAAAAATCTGTGGATCATTTAATTCTGGATGTATTCCAATAGTTTTTCCAATCTTTTTCATTTTTTCATATTCTAATTTAAGATTGCCATCAGATTTATCAAATACATACTGGCGATTAGTTACATTATTTGCAGATTCGATTACAGCTTTGCGAGTCATAACCTGATAATACCCATCTATATGATGAACTAATAATAAATTATTATAATCGCTATCTATTAAATTTAAAAATTTCCCTATAATATAAAATTTACCTTCTAATACATTTATATCATCTGCATCAAAAATTAATCCATTAACACCAGTTGGATCAAATAATCGTCTGATATAAAACCTATAAAATTCTTCAGACGACATATAATTATTATTGCTGTAAAAATTGTTAGTAAACATATTCGATTACCTCCTTTAAAAATATAAATTAATAATAAACCATATAATACCGAATAATAGGGGTTATTAAATTCGGATAATATTTTTTAGTAAATAATTCTAATATATATTCAGCTGTTTTTTGTAATCCATTTATTTTAAAATAATTATCAATAGTACCTAAAGTACAACTTAAAACTATATCCCAATCATAAGGGCTATATAAGTACCCATTTACATGAATTGCATATTTACAATTATTATTATTATTTAAATTAAAAAAATTATTATCATTACATTCTGGAATTTTATATGTTTTTATTTGTTCTTTTTTTATATTAACTACCCAATTACAATTATCTTCACTATATTCTTTATTAATATTTATTAATACTAATTTACCATTAGGATTTTTTAAATAATCCGTTTTATAAATAAGCCATTCTTGAAATACATATCCAAGATTATCACTATTTTTTATTGATTTATCATACCATTTTCTAGAAATTTTACCACTTTTTACCATCATAAAATAAATATTTTTTATTTGATCATTTAACCAAAATTCATGTTTACATAAAGTATTTTTATTACTGTCTTTTAACGTATCTAATGAATGTATACTTTGATGACCACAAGTTAAACATGTTGTTCTAAAAAGAGGTTGACCTTTTACATTTTTTTCAGGATAAACTCCAGAAATTTTCCATTTATTATTAATTACTTCTCCCAATGCAGCTCTCATTATTGGATCTTCTTTATGCGAACAAACTCCATTGCAACTTTTATAATTAGATAATCTATTAATATCATAAAGAGTTCTTCCTCTTCTTTTACCAGTTTTTTCATCAATAAAAATAAAAGGATAATGACATACCATACATTCTGTAACATATTCTATTTTACTCATATCAATTATTCCATCATCGTTTAATGATGATACTATTCTAATTTGTTTATCTTTAAATTCTCTTCCAATATTTGGATCTTGTCTAATATACTTAGATCTCTTTTCTTTATTATTGATTTCCATAATTTTTACACCTCACATTTATTATTTCCGATTTTGTGCTTTAGAAAAAACAGGATTAAATAAATGTTAGTGTTTTTTTAATTTTAATTTTTTAACCTGAATAAAAAATAGCCTAATACCGGGAATATATAGTTGATATAATTAAAATTATAATCATAAATCGACTAAGACTACATTTTATTAATATAATTAAATTATAGGAGGATTGTATAATGTCCATAAATATTATAAATCCAAAAATGTACTCACAACCAATACAGTACCAACAGTATAGGAAACCTGTATATCAAATGAGTACTAATAATAAATCCTTTTTAGAAATGCATTATTTTTTAAAGAGTATAGGTATTCAAAACAATAAATTTATGCTTACTCTTTTTGATACAGATTTGGTTGGTGTAGATCCACATGACCCAATGTTACCTGTACAGACCAAGATAAAGATACTAAAAGAAGTACAATGCAATTATTGGTACTTTATCAGGGAAGTAGTACGAGTACCATCTTCAGGTTCTCCTAGAGGTGTTCCTTATAAATTAAATAGATTTAATTTAGCATATTCATTTTGTACCATGATCAACCTTAATACGTATAGTGAATGTCCGCGTCAAACAGGAAAAACCATGGCAGAAGTAATATGGGATTTATGGATATATAACTTTGGTACTACTAATGCATCTATGGTATTTATGAATAAACAAAATCAAGATGCCAAACGTAATTTACAGTTATTAAAAGATGCTAGAGAACTATTACCATCTTATTTACAAATGGCTCAAGAATATTCTGAATATAATGGTAAAAAAAGAAGATTACCATCTACAGTTACTAATATTCAGCATCCATTTAATAGAAACTTAATAAGAACTGTACCTGGAGCAAGAAATGAAATGGGTGCAGCAAATTTATTACGTGGTCAAACTATTACAAGATGGTGGGCAGACGAATGGGCATTTACTAAATATAATAATATCATATTCATAAATGGTATCCCTGCATTAAATACAGCATTTAAAAATGCTAAATTAGCAAGAGCTCCATATGGTATTAGTATTACTACTACTGCTGGTATTTTATCTACACCTGAAGGTAAATATGCATATGAAATGTTACAGAATGCTACACCGTTCAATGAAAATTGGTATGATTTATCTTATGAACAAATTATGGAAATAATTCATAATAATATGAATTCTGATTTTGTTTATATTAAATTTACATACCAACAATTAGGGCTGGGTGAACAATGGTTCTACGATATTTGTAAATTAATGCAGTGGGATATGGTTGCTATACGAAGAGAAATTTTATTGGAGTGGATAGATACTCCAGAAAATTCTCCATTTAGTCAAGATGATATAGAAGCATTAAGAGGTATGGTAAGAGAACCAATGCGTTCAATTATGATACTGAACAAATATAATTTCAATATTTATAATACTATTCCTGTAACTATGATGGGTGTACCAATAGATCCTCCTATTATAGGAGTTGACGTATCTGGTGGTTATAAACGAGATTATACAGCTATAACAGTAATAGACTCAAAGACTACTACTCTTATAGGTGATTTAAAATGTAATTTTATTAGTATACCAGATTTAGCAAGAGTTCTAATATGGATGGTTAGAAATATGATGCCTAATGCTGTAGTAAATATCGAGCGTAATGGAGTAGCATAAAGCAATCTCAGTTAATATGGTAACATATTAATTTCCAGTGTTAATTGCTAGGAAGAAGGTTAGAGCCTTAAACACTACAACGCAATCTGTAAAGATAAACGTGAATGTTTAAAAAGTTTAAGGATTCCTTTGTTTAGCAGCGAATTATCTTTTTAATAAGATAAACGTTCAACGATCATCTCCTGACGGGAGAGTAAAACCACAAGTTTATGGTGGAAGAAAAATACTGCTCCTGTATACATATACAGGATGGACAAATGATCTGCTCACGTTCTGTAATGGAAGTGACTTAGAATTGACTAAGCATTATAGAGTTGCGTCTATAATGAAACAAAAGGGTTTTGGTGCATCTCTTATTTCTAAACTTAAAGAACCAGGCGGAATAAAAGAAAACTTATATTATGAAATCAAAGATAGGATCATAGAAGAATCTACGGATAAATATGGAAGACCTATTAGAAGAAAACTGAAAACTAAAGTATATGGATTAGATTCATCTAAAGGTGTTAGAGATTTATTAATAGATATATTAAGAGAACGTATGGAACGTCATAAAGATAAATTTGTTTCTATGGCTATATTTGATGAATTATCAAAAATGGTAGTTAAACGAAGTGGTAAAGTAGAACATTCTGAAAACTCTCATGACGACTTAGTATTCTCTGCATTAATGGCTCTCTATGTGTGGTATGAAGGAAAGAATCTTAAAGAGAATTTCCATATCAATAAAACTACTATTAAGACTGAAGATTCTGTTGATGATGTAGTAGGAAGTCCAGATGTAAAAGGACTTGAAACTAAATATACAGAAATAATAGAAGAATTACGTTTACCTGATGATGAACAAGAAGAAGCAATTAAGAAAATGAATGAAAATCTTAAGATGCTTAAACTTGGTATGGGTATAACATTTGAACAATTTATGTCTAAACAAAAAGAAAAAGAAAATAGATTATTAATGGATATGCTTCAAAATAAAGAAGTTAGAAAAGCATATGCTAAATATGCTCAGATATCTGAACAAGATGTAAATAATATGATAAATAATACTCAATATAAATTACCAGATACATTATTTACCAATTTCAATGAAGATCCAGATGAATTATTAAAAAAAGAAATAGAAAATAATATGAATTTTAAACACTTTAATGATATAGATTTAAGATAATTTTAAATATAATTATAAATATATAATATATAAATACAAGAAAGGAGGTTAATAATAGATGAGTGATTTAAAGTTAGAACATCAGTTATTAGAAAAAATTAAAGATCCTTTAGAATCTATGTTTATTATTGCAAAAATATCTGGAGAAAGTCATAGTGAAGAAGAATATCGAAATAAACTTAAACAAGAAATTGATAAAGTGAACTAAATTAATAACTTTATTTTATTACCCCATACCATTTATTGGTATGGGGTAATATTTTATTTTTTTTTTAATTTTTTAAATGAGGAGAATGATTGGGTATTTTTCCTCTATTTCGCTCTTTACGCATTTTTTCAACTAATCTTGATACACTATCATGTACATTTTTTGGAGTATTTCCATGAAAATCTCTATCTATTTTTTTCTTTAATAATGATGTGGCATATGGATATTCTTTACGTTCATCAGTAATATTATTATCTTTATCTTTTTTAAATGAATTTGTATATGCTGCCATTCTAGCTAATGTTTTTCTATAAGGATTATTTTTATTTTTATGTTTTGCTAATTCGTCTAAAGCTACAGATTTCCCTTTTTCGTCTTGAGCTTCAGTATAGTAGTCATAGTCTCTTTCTAAATCATATGCTTCTTCATCTAAGATATCTTCTTCTATATCTTCTAATGCACTATTATATCCTTCTATAAAGTATTCTTCTAATATACTTTCGAATTCTTCTCTAGTCATCTTAAGATAACCTCCTTTAATATAATAAGATTACTTATATGTAGAAAAAAAAATATAAAAAGGAATAACAAATATTCACTATACTGGAAATAAAATTCCAGTATAGTGAAATTTATCACAATTAAGCAGTTTTTTCTTCTTTAGGGAACAATTTAAAATCAACTCTACAATATCTATTTAAATATTCTGTTTTTTCTTCTTTAGATAATTGAGATGCTTTTGCTAATCTCTCATAATATTTAGATTTATACTCGAATTGATTTTTGAAGTCTATAATTTCCGTAATATCTTTAATTCTAAATACTTCAAATACAGAATGAGTGTTAATATTCATAAGAATACAAGTCATATCATTTTTAGATTCTTTATTCTTACTAAATCTAATACCTAACAATTTTAAATTACGAAAATCTTTTTTTACTAAACCACTCACCACTCCTTCATTTTTAATATCATCAATAGTCTGTCTAACAGAGATCATATAATCATTAAATTTTTTAATGTTATCTTTACTCCATTTATCAGTTATTCCAGATATATCAGTTAAAGGATTTTCGTATTCTACATTAATAACATTTACAGTTTCTGTATTCTGGTTTTCTTGTTTATCAGATTTAACATTCTCTTCTTTTTCTTTATCTGATACTTTTTCAGAATTATTTATATTATTTACTTTTTCATATTCATCGATTTCTTTTTTTAATTTTTTACCATAATCAGAATCAATATTTTTTTCAGATAATGCATCATAACATGCTTTATTAAGATGATATTTGATTTCTGATATTTCTTTTTCTACATTTTCATCAATAGATTTGTTAAATAATTTGTCTAAAATCATAAATATTCCTCCTTTTAATTATAAATACTTTATTAAACAAAATTAAAAATCATTTTCAATGATTCATATATATTATATATAATTATAAATATTTTTTATATTTTTAATAAGTAAAAAATAAAAGGCTGGAAAATAATTTCCAGCCTCATTGAATTTGAAAATTAATTTATTCAAATTAATCACAAAACGTTTGACCACAATGGGGACAACCTGTGACTAATTCATGAGGATTAGACTTAGTTTTATTATCCGGATATGCAATAAATACTATCCTATGACATTTAAAGCATCTACCATCACGCGGTACAAATAACGGTAGATTTTCGTTAGTACATAAGTCTTTTTGAATCTTTATTGCAGAATCGATTTCATTTTTAGCCTCAGCTTCTACCTGTTTATCAGGTTTCCATTTTCCTTCATTTTTTAAACGAGAAATTTCTTGTTCATGATCCCATTTATCCCAGTCTTCAAACCCATCTTCATTTACTGCGGATATGTTGTATCCTTCCTTAAAAAGGGATATATGTTGATTAATTCCTTCGTATTTATCATCTTCCCATCCACCGAATCCGATATATACTGGGTCTGACATCATGGCCCCTCCACCAGGCAATTCACTGAGCTTACGGATTTCACATGATGGAATTTCACCATCAATCAATTTAGCCCGATATGTAGATTTTTTAAATGAGAATATTTTTACTTCTGCCATGATTTTTGCCTCCATTAAATATGTAATAAAATATGTTTATAGCTTTCTGCTATTATTATAATAATATATAATTAAAAAAATAAAGGGTTACAAAACCCTTTATTTTCACCATAAACTTTTGTCTATGTAGAGTCTTACAACTCTACGTTTCATTATATTACCAATCACCTCAGCATTTTCTTTGAATGCAAATGCACATAGTGGTATATTTTTTTCATCCACTAGTATCCAATTATCTTTACCGTATTTATAATTATTTATTAATTCTTGTAAATTTACATCCATAACAGGGATAGTAACTGTAAATAACGATTCTTCTTTAACCGCTGTACAGTTATCTATATTAACAGTTATGGAGTCTTTATGTGAAGTCCAAAGATTAATATATTTATTAGGATCTTCATTTTTTTCTCCGTATACTTTTTTAATATATTCATCCCTCTTAACAGGCCCAAATTTCATTCCAATCCTTTGGACTTCTTGCCAAGTGTAGCCAAGTTTATTTTTTATCTTGGCTTTAATATTATTCCGTGCTTTATCGACACTGATTGCCATGGTCCATCTTAAATCGTTTTTCCATTTTTCGGCAGGAGTTTCAGCGGCAAATAATTCAAACGTAATACCATAAGAATCTTCTTCATATATGTATTCCGCGAAATACTTTTTCTTTTGTTTGTCTGTAGTATTATTCATAGATTAATCCTCCTTAATTAATTATAATTACCCTCATAATAATAGTATATAATCAAAAAATAAAAAGTTTACACTAGTCTGTTTTAAACAGACTAGTGTAAATAATGAGAGTATTTAGGTATTAATATTAAAATATTTACTATATTTATTAAATAACGAGTAATCTACATTGATTTTATAGGACCGAAATTAATCGGCCCTAAAAACTAACTGCAAAATTCTTTAATACATGAAAACAACGATTTCTCCGTTACCGGAGTATTAGATTTTAAATATAATTCAATATATGATATTGGTTTAATGCCATCTCCCGGAGCTTCGAAAATCATACACTCCGTGTCTCCATATAATTTATCAAACGATTCAACAACGGACGCCCAATACCAATTTTTGTTAAATTTGAAATAAGCACTTACATGTTTTCTCTTTCCAGGAGTAAGATAATCAAATTTGGTACCATTTTTTCCAATAACAAAAGTCTTTTTACATTTATCAATATATTTCATGTATTTGTTGTAGTTTCGCATATTCTTTTTCCTCCTTATTGTCAACATATTTTGCATATTGGTATAATGCCGGACTTTTTCTTTTTACCATTTTTTGTAAATCATTTATCATTTCACGTTGAATTTTATTCAAACGTTTAATACGACTTTTTGTAAGTTCATCCATAATTAATTACTCCTTATTATCCATTATTCATTTTCCTAATTCAACCAAACACTTTATCTAAAAAAGCGACACTAAGATTATCGGAATATATCCAACTATAATCTTCTTCAATACCCGTATCAAACGAAATAGACATAAATGCCCTTTCGTTTTTTCCGATAACTTTTTTTGTTTTTTCTAATATCTCATGTGCTTTATCTTCATCTGTAGTATCAAATACATCTGTAATATACCCATAAATGGTATCGCGAATCTTTATAGTATACAAATTTTTAGTCATAGTACACACCTCCAACTTAGTTATTATACCTATACCACCTCAACAACATTATGACCCATAACATGCTCTATCATCTGTATCAGGCCATTTGCAGAATATGGTATATTGTGGTGGTTTAAATACACCGAATACACACATACTCCATCTATCCATACGTGTCCAACATAAGCCTCATCATATAATTCTAATGAGGCCACACAAGTATGATTGCAGTGTGGAGACATAAAATGGGCATGATACCCGAAACAACGTTCCACGTGTATGTATATATATTCCATATGGACCTCCTTTTAATTCTTCTTTATATTACCACTCCATTTAATTCTGGGTTTAGGTGCAGTAAAAAGATGAGGATATTGCTTTTTTAATTCTTCTATCTCTTCGAGAGCTTTTTTGCTTTCTTTAAGAGCTTTAGCTAATTTTTCTTCATCTATTTTTTTCATAGTATCCCCCTTAATACTTTTCTTAAAAATATTTTTAGTCGTCATTATAATAATATATAAATAAAAAATCAAAATATTACACACTAGCCTAATATTAGGCTAGTGTGTATACTATTAATAAAAGTTTATAGTAATTACTTTACTTCCTTCAGTATGTATTAATTTATCTAATGTAGTAACTATAGCTTTATAGTTATTTTTATTAGTACCATCTACTATAAGTTGACCTTTATATTCATGATACTTTTTAGACTCTATCCAGTATACTCTATCTCTTTTGTGTTTTTCCCACCAAGATTTTTTTATTTCTAAAGGTTTAAATGTATTACTACCAGTAGCTCCTTTAGTCATTAAATATATACACCCATAAATAGCAAGTTTCTTGTTTTGATTCATTACCATAGGGTCAACTTTAAGTCTTGGTAAATTATAATCATAAAAAGCATATGGGTAACATTTATACACTTTATATGGTTTATCATAATTAATATAAATATCTTTATCAAATGTAAAATCTAACATTTTTGGATTTAAAATAGATTCATTATTGACAGATTCTTTTAAATCCATTTTAATATCATATATATTTTTTAATGCGTTATATATAGCATTATAACTATATTCATTCATTTTAGCTTTAAGTTTAGTTTTATTCTTTTCAAAATATTCTAAAGGATTACCACCAAATTTTCTACTCATTGCTTCCCAATCACATATAAGTTCAGCAATTGCTATATTTGGCATATCAGTATTTTTCCAATATTCTGGATGATGATCGTTTACCATATAATGGTGATTTAATGCTTTCTTAAAATCTTCTTCACTATCTTCTTTTTCTTTATTAGATACAGAATGAAAATGTCTTCTATATGCATCAAATTCATCATTACTCCATTTACTATTATCATGATTTTTAATACGATTTTCTAATTCTTGCATATCTCCTTCAGATAATCCAAGAACTAATTGTATTTTAGATTTACGATCATTATACGAATTTCTTACATTTTGAATATGTTCTTTAATGTATTCCTCATATTCTTTAACTTTTTCTATAATTTTAGGAGTTTCTGTAATAGTTTTCATAGAATCACTGCTTTCTTTTATAACTTTATCTCTAAAATCATTTTGCTCTTTATACCAATCATAATACATTTTCATGTATACACCTATATCTTGGATATTGCTAACAAAATGACCTCCCTTTTGATCTCTTTTAAATCTTCTTATAATTGAAGTTATAACTGAAGTTCCTTTAATTAAAATTGCAGAATTATTAAAAAGAGATTTTTTATAGAAATAAATATATGGGACTTGTACTCCTTCAAAAATTATAGGATTAGAATTAGAATATTTTTTAGCAATTAATTCTATAACATTGGCTACAAATTTACCCCATTGTTTTCTATCTTTCATATATCCATGATTTGGATTCTTTTTAAGATAATCTTGTATTATTTTAAAATTAGGATCCAATTCAATCAATTCTTTTATTTTCTTATCATTTTCTTTTATAAAAAGTTTAATGAAATATTCTACAGCATCTATACCAAAGCAATCACAGTTCATTTCATCAGCTAGCTTGTTAGTAGTTGTAGATTTACCTCCACCAGACATACCGGTTACCCAAAGAATTGGTACTTTATGATTCCTAAAATCATCCAATCTATATTCTATATCTTTTTCGGATATAAGAAGAGGTTGAGAAGACTCAGTAACTGCAACAGGATCATCATCTCTATCATAATTATCTTTAAGATTCATATCTATATTATAAATAGTTTTTAATACTCGTTCAATAATTAATCTAGTTTTAGGATTAATTTTTTTCTGAGTTTCAATTCCTTCTTTAGTATTAAGATACCAATTTAATGGATTTCCACCATCATGTCTACAATCAGTTTCCCAATCTATGATCATTTCAGCTATAACAATATTTGGAATTTCTTTACCTTTCCAATGTTCAGGATGATGATCATTTAAAGCATAATGATGTTTCCATGCAGCATCTTTTTCTTTTTTACCTTCTTTTTTTTCTTGTTCATCTTCAGGAAATTTAGCTTTTCTTAATGGATCAAATTCTTCATCACTCATTCTGGATTTATCATGTTTAAGAATTCTATCTCTAAGTTCATAACATTCTTCA
>CAMKNB010000041.1 GCA_946414095.1 uncultured Mycoplasmatota bacterium | reverse complement strand
AGTGCTTTTACTATTATTTCATCACCTAGAGAAACAACATCACTTGGTTTATTAACTCTTTCATGAGCTAATTGTGATACATGTACTAATCCTTCACATCCAGGCCATAATTCTACGAAACAACCAAATTCTTCTATTTTTACTACTTTTGCTTCATAGATTTTTCCTACTTCTACTTCTTTTACGATATTTTCGATCATTTCTTTTGTCTTATTGATGATATCTCTATCTGTATGATAAATAATTACTCTACCATCATCTTCTAGATCTACTTTCACTGCATTAATATTTGTTACTTCTGTTACGTTAGATGCTTCGCAAATGATTTTTGTAATCATTTCTCCACCTCTACCAATAACATCTTTAATCTTGGCAGGATTAATAGTGAATGTTTCCATTTTAGGAGCATATTTTGATACTTCTTTTCTTGGCTCTTTAATTTGTTTTTCAATTACATCTAGTATTTGCATACGAGCTTTTTTTGCTTGTGCTAATGCTTCTTGTAATATTTCTTCTGTAATTCCTTTAATCTTAATATCCATTTGTAAAGCAGTAATTCCACTTCTTGTACCAGCTACTTTGAAATCCATATCTCCTAAGTGATCTTCCATTCCTTGAATATCTGTAAGAATGGTATATTTATCTTCATGAGTAATTAATCCCATAGCGATACCAGCAACTGGTGCTTTAATTGGAACACCTGCTGCCATTAATGACATACATCCAGCACAAATACTTGCTTGACTAGATGAACCATTACTTTCTAATACTTCTGATACAACACGTACTGTATATGGAAATTCTTCTTGACTAGGCATTACTTGTAATAAAGCTCTTTCTGCAAGTGCTCCGTGTCCTATTTCACGTCTACCAGGAGCTCCATATCTACCAGTTTCACCAACACTAAATGCTGGGAAATTGTAATGGAAAATAAATTTCTTAGATTCTTCAAGTCCAAGACCATCTAAAATTTGTTCTTCATTTTGTGCTCCAAGTGTAGTAATTGCTAATGCTTGAGTTTGACCTCTTGTAAATAATGCACTACCATGTGTTCTTGGAAGTAAATCTACATCAGCAGATAATTCTCTAATTTCATCCATAGCACGACCATCTGGTCTAATATGTTCATTTGTGATTAAACGTCTAACTTCGGCACCTTCAATTTCATGTGCAACTTTACTAACAAGTTTTAAGTTTGCTTCTAAATCTTCTTCTCCTTCATGTCTTTCTGTATACTTGTCTAATGCCATTTGTTTAACTTCATCTATTCTTGCATACTTTTCTAATTTATCTTTAATTTGAATAGCAGCAATCATTTCTTCTTTAATATCATCCTCAACTTCTTGTCTTAACTCATCTGGTATATTAGCAAGAACTACTTCTATTTTTTCTTCACCAATTTCACTAATGATATCTTCTTGAATAGCACATAATTCTTTAATAGCTTCATGGCCAAACATTAAAGCTTCTAGCATTTCTTTTTCACTAACTTGTTTAGATCCAGATTCAACCATGTTAATAGCTTCTTTAGTACCAGCAACTGTTAAATCAATAGTACTTCTTTCCATTTCTTCACAAGTTGGGTTAATTTTAAGTTCTCCATCAATTTTACCAACTTTTACTCCTGATACAGGACCTTCAAATGGAATTGATGAAATTCCTAAACAAAGTGATGTACCAAACAAAGCTGTCATTTCTGGAGTCTTATCAGGATCAACACTAAGTACAGTATTTACTACTTGTACTTCATTTCTAAAGTTTTCATCAAACATTGGCCTAATTGGTCTATCAATAACCCTAGCTGTTAGTGTTGCTGCATCTGTTGGACGACCTTCTCTTTTAATAAATCCACCTGGAATTTTACCAACAGAATATAACTTTTCTTGATAAAGAATAGTTAATGGGAAAAAATCAGCTGTTGATACATTGTTACTCATAACGCATGTTGATAAAATAACAGTATCATCATATCTAACCAAAACCGCTCCGCCTGCTTGTTTAGCAAGTTCTCCATGCTCAACAATCAATTTCCTACCTTGAAAATCATATTCAAATACTCTTTTCATAATACTTCTCCTTCCAAAAATAAAAGACACTTAAAACAAGTGCCTACTTTCTTAAATTTAATTTTTTGATAAGTTCACGATATCTTGCTACGTCTTCACGTTTAAGATAATCTAATAAACTTTTTCTTTTTCCTACCATTTGTAGAAGTCCACGATTAGTATGATAATCATGTGCATGATCTTTCATATGATCTGTAAGTCTATTAATTCTTTCTGTTAATAATGCAACTTGTACTTCTACACTACCTGTATCTCCTTTACTTCTAGCAAATTCAGATACGATAGCATTCTTTTTGTCTTTACTTAAAGCCATTTAAAAAAACTCCTTTCTTTTTCATATATCCGTTAGTTCTGAGTAAAGAAGCGAAAGGTTCATCTAAACTAAGAACAAACTTCTAGTTAATAATACTATAAAAATAATAAAAAATCAACATTTTTCTTTTAATTTAGCCATATAAATTTGTATTATTGTTTGAACTAATGTTATTACTCCAGCACCTAAAAATACATATTTAAATGAAATTGTTAGTAGAAGACCTGCTATAAAAGTACCTATTCCTTCACCAATACAAGAAATAAAATATCTTATGTTTGAATGTAAGAATTGATTTTCTTCATCAATTAATTGTAAAAACGATCCAGTTACTTTATCTTCTAATATTCTAGACGTTAAAAAACCAAATACTATTGCTATTATAAATCCAATATAATTATTTAAAACAAATGCAATTAAATATCCTAATGTTCTAGTACCAAATTTAACTATTGCGCTTATTTTTATTGACATATTTTTACCATACTTATTTATTAGAATATTAATTATATTTGCAACTACATTACATACTATTATAAAAATTGATGCAAATGATACTTCAAATTTAATAAATCCTGTTAGTATTATCATCATTAAATCAAAAACAATTGCATATGAAATATTAATAATTAATTGATTATATAAGAATATTCTATTTAATTTAGAGGAAAATATTTCTTTAAACGATTTTTTTAAAGTTAGTTTTTCTTTTCTATTATGAGTTTCTTCTCCGTTAAAGAATAATAATACAAACGCAGATAATATACATGAAACAAGAGCGATAATTAAGCAAGTATTATAATTGAAAATATATTTTCCAATAGAAACTCCAATTAATAAACCACAACTAATAATACCTACATCTTTAGCAATATATTCTATTAATGTTTTCTTTCTATATGATTCATCTGTTTTAGTTACAAAAGTTAGCATTGGATAAAATGATATTGAAAATATTACATCTGACATAATACATAATAAAGTACTAAATTTAATTAGAAAAATATCTTTTGTTGCAAATAACATTAACATAGAAATACTTCTAAATATTATTGATAAAAATACTACATTTTTAACTTTGACTTTTACTGAAAAAATACTAATAATAAATGAAATAATAGCACTACATATTAAAGCAACTGAAAATATTCTACTTATTTCAGTTACACTAAAACCTGATTCACTAAGCCATAGTTGTCTATAATTAGACCATACACCCATAGAAAAACAAATCATTGCATATACAACCATTAATATATTTTCATTTTTAGTAGCCTTTTCTTTCATATTATCACCACTATCATATAAATTATAGTTTAAAAGATAGTTTATTTCAACTATATTTTATGTCAAAAAAAGAATATCATATAGCCATCTTTTTTAGTATTTTTACTTTCAAGTTTTTGATTCTTTTTTCCTTTATAAAAAGCTAATATTTCTTTTTTATTATCAACTATTAAAGTGATATTTAAATCAGCTGTCTTTGCTTCCCTTTTATCTTCAATAGTAATTTCTTCATTTTTTTCATCTTTATCTTTTTCTTCTTCTTTTGATGGTTTATTATTTTCAATAAGTTGCTTCGAAAAATAAATAATTCCCATATTTTTAATTGAATCTATATTTAATCAAATAAATATTATAATAATACCAAGTATTATTCCTAAAAAGCATATAAATAGTCTTTTTTCATATTATCACTTACTATTCATTATAACACACAAAAGTTTTAAATTATATATTGACAAATTTTTTTTTATTTGATAATATTTTTTGCATACTGTTAATTTTATACTTAAGGATTGACACTTAATTTATATAAGGAGGTTTCATGAATTTAAGTGATGAAGAATTTCAAAAAGAAAAACATCATCTAGAATTAACTACAAAGCTTTTAAGAGAGCAAATATCTACTCTCGCACAAGATTTATACGACAATGAAGAAAAACAACAAGAATTTAAAAAGTTTGTTTGGGACACAAGAGCAGACTTAGACCCAACAGAAATGAAAACAATCATGTCTAATAATGATCAAGAAATTGACAATTTAGAGATGAAAGCAAAGTATTACAAAAAGTTATATCAAATACAAAATTCTCCATATTTTGCAAAAATAGTATTTGAAAGTGACGAAGGAAAAAATGATATTTATATTGGACTTACATATTTAACAAAAGACACAGATAACATAATATATGATTGGCGTGCTCCAATATCAAGTATATTTTATGATTATGAATCTGGAGATGTTCAATATGAAGCTCCTGGTGGAATTATAAAAGGATACTTACATAATAAAAGACAATTCACAATAGAAGATGCTAAAATTAAAAGAGTGTTTGATTCAAAATTAAATGTTCAAGATGAAATGTTACAAGAAGTACTTGCTAATAAAACAGATGAATATATGAAAAATATTGTAAATACTATTCAGAGTGAACAAAATGCAATTATTAGAAATGTAAAAGATAAGAACTTAATAGTTCAAGGTATTGCTGGTTCTGGTAAAACTTCAGTAGCGCTCCATAGAATAGCATTTCTATTATATAAAATTAAAAATTTAACAAGTGATAAAGTATTAATATTCGCACCAAACAAAGTATTTAGTGAATATATATCAAATGTACTTCCAGAATTAGGTGAAGAAAATACAAAAGAAACAACATTTAGTGATTTCTTAGAAACATATATTACTGAATATAAAGATGTTGAATCATTTACATCATTCATAGAAAGATACTATAAGAATGAAGAAGCATACATAGACTTAATAAAATTTAAACAATCTGATGAGATAATTCCAATCATTGAAAAATATATTGAGAATTATACTAGAAAAGCTAAATTTACAAGTGAGATATTAAATCATGATTTGTATATAGAAAAAGATAAATTAAATTATTACTTAAAGGAAAGATATTCTTCTCTACCATTATTTGAAAGAATAGATGAAATTGCAACAAAAATAGCTGACATGAAATTTAATGGTAATAGAACAAGACAAAAACAAATCAAAAAATGGTTGAAAGAAAGACTGAATATTTCAATTGATATAAAAGAAATATACAAGAATTTTTATAAAAGCGAAGAATTTATTATTGCATATAAAAAACTACTTCCAGATTCATATTTGAATAAACTTGATGATAAAAAAATATCATTCGAAGATGCATGCTTATTTGTATATATGAAAAGTTTATTAATGTTTCTTGGTAATGACTATACGATTGAACAAACAATAATAGATGAAGCTCAAGACTATAACATTTTACAATATATTCTACTTAAAAAAATATTAAAGAAAAGTAAATTTACTATATTGGGTGATATTAATCAAACAATTAATCCTTATTATCAATATAAATCATTAGAAAATTTAAAAAAAGTATTTAATGAAAGTGTTAACTACATTGAATTAAACAAAACATATAGATCTAGTCCTGAAATAATTGAACATACAAATAAAATATTAGGATTAAATCTAGTATCAGCAATTAGAAGAGATACACATATACCAGTAGAATTCAAAAATGAATATAATCTACATGATCAGTTAATTAATGATATAAATAAACTTTCAATAGATAATAAAAGTATTGCAATAATTACTAAAACCGATGTTGAAGCAACAAAAATATATAAACTACTAAAAAGAGATTTACCTGATTTAGTATTAATAAGTAATAATTCAAAAGCATTTTCAAGAAAACTTGTTACCATACCTTCTTATATGGCAAAAGGTCTTGAATTTGATGCAACTATTGTATATACAGAAAAAGATAATAGTTATACACATGAAGAAAGATACTTATACTATGTATCATGTACAAGAAGTCAGCATCACTTAATTATTTATAATCAAAATAAAGACATTGACTAATCAATGTCTTTTATATTTATTTTATATGATAGTTTTACAAATGGTCTAACATTTGAACTAGCATCAAATGAATTATTATTCCAATCATATAGTTTCAATTTATGCAATTCATCACTTATTTCAAAGATTCCATACTCAATATTATCAGAATTACTTTCATTATATGTAGTTGCTAAAAAATATGGGATTTCAGATGAAAATAAATTATAATTATTACTACTCTTAAATAGTTCATTATTAATGTCTATTCTAGGAGAAGAAAACAAAGCTAATATTGAATAATCTTCTTCACTTTCTACATTCAATAAAGATGAAGGAACGTAAATATCATTATTGTCTTTTCTTTTAGCAGACAAAGTTGTGTATTTAACAACTTCATTACTTGTATATTTAAGTACATCAAATAAATTAATACTTCTTACTTCAACTACATTTTCATTATCTATCACATTATTAATTAAATTGTTAATAACTTTTATTGAATTATTAAATCCATTACTTCCAGAAAAAGATAATTTATTTTCTATTATATCACCTATTAATTCTATACTACCATCTTCATTTATTCCAAGTAGTTTATAATTTTGATGATTCAATACAATACTTTGACCAGTATTAATTTCATCATTTATTTCATAATAACCATTGCTTATTTTAATATCATCTATAGTATTAGTTATATATCCACCTTCTACTTTAAATACAACATTACTATTTTCATTAGAATTATTATAGATATCTACTTTATATTCTATGCTATCATTTTTTTTAAGAGTTTCTTCTACTTTAGAATTGTAATAAAATGCATCATATTCACTATTTAAAACCAACTTGTAATATGTATCAACTTTATTTAATGATTCAATTTTAACACTAATTAAATTATTTCCTGGCTTTAAAATAATTGAATTTGTTTCCTCATTATTTAAATATATTCTATAATTTAATTTATTAGCATACATTTCCACTGCTCTATGATTATTAGATGAATAAACAAAACTTGAAAATGTTACTCCAAATGAAAAACCTACTACTATTAGTAGTATTAATAAAAATACCATTGTTCCTTTAAAATATACAACATATTTATTTTTCATATTAATCATATTAATTATAATAAATATATCATTATAAATCAAGTTACAAAAAAAGGACATAAGTCCTTATCTTTTTAATACATATTCATCATATAAGATATATTCATCATCTTCAATAACATATACTGGTCTTAAGTCTTCATCACTTACATGTCCATATAATCCTATTTTATATAAATAATCTTCTCTTTCCATTTCGTGATATATACTATTATCTACATATTTATATCCCATTTCAATTAACAATCTAATATCATCAACTGGTCCACCTTCAATAACTGTATAATTGCCATTTTCTCCTTTTACTACATTATATCCATAAAAAACATGTGTAATTATTCTTTTATCTCCAGTTAAATTTCTATGATCAGGATCTGTTGTCCATTTATATTTTTTTACTTCTTCACTAGTTGTATATGAGTGTTGTTTACCATCTCCATCAGTATAATAATGTGTATGATATTCTGTTTCATAATAATAGTATTTAAATTCATAATAATCTTTTAAATTATCAGAAATATCAAATAATAACGATTTATTATCTTCAATACCTACAAGTGATTTATCTGAAACAACTTTATATATTTTTTCACTTTCTTCATCAAGAGTAATATAATCATCTGTTCTATAATATGTATTACTTCCAAAACTATATGTTGATTCACTTTCGCCTTCTATATATCTTTCAATTCCTTGATTAGATTTATATTTATGTATATGACTTCCTTCTATATCACATTCAGCTTCTTTACCACAACCAGCCATTGTTAATAAACTTGTGAATAAAGATAGTGAAATAATTGCCTTTTTTACTTCATTGTTCATAATAAATTATTTTAACTCCCTTTGATAACCTTCTTTTTCTTGTGATTCATGTACTAAATGATTATTTAATATATTTGAATCAATAACTTCAAGAAGAACCCAATCATTATTTATAAGAACAACATTTATAATTTTTACTTCAATAAAATTTTTAGGATTACTTTGAATTTTATTCCAAATTCCATTTTCTCCAAATTCTATATCATCTAACCAATATAATAAACATTCATCTTTTTTATAATAAAGTCCTCTTGGTTCATATCTTAATATTTCAGGTAAACTTCTTAAATTTAAAACATCAAAGAAACTTTCTTCATATGTTTTATGTATACCATCACCAGTTACAGGTATTTTACCTGTATAAAAACCATTATCTTCCATATATTATTTCCTCCTATAATTTTAATTTGAATTCATTTCCTACTAAATAAGATTCTAAAATATCCTTATTAATAACTTCAACTATATATTTATTACCATTTGGTACTACATTTAATATTGAAAGTTCTATATAATCATTTAAATGCTCATTTATTTCACTCATATATACTCTTCTATTCTCAATATAACTATATCCAGTACTATCATAAATATCATTAATTTTTGGAAATACAACTTTTCCAAGTTTTTTACTGAAATATATTCCAAGATAAGATAGTCTACATAATTCACTAAATTCTACTTCACCTAAAAGCAAAAATGTGCTTTCTGGATATGTTTTATGAATACCTGCTCCAAATGAAGGTAATGCATTTGTATTTTCTTTTTCACTTGTATTTGCTTTACTACGTCTTTCAACAGCTTCTGCCACTAAATGGTGTCTTAATACTTTTGAATCTATAAATTCTACTATAAAATTATTTTCTGGTGTACACTCTGCACTTAAAATATCAACTTTTGTATACTTAGGATTCTTAATCATATCTTCATAGTCATCTGCATAATCAGCCCAAGATAAATGTCCCTCTTCATCTACAAAATATTGATTATTATATGCCATTAGTTTTTCTATGCAATTATATCTAATAACACTTTCTTCATAAGTTTTGTGTATTCCACTTCCACTACTAGGTATTCTACCTGTTATAATTCCATTTTCATCCATAATTATTTCCCCCTTTATTAAAATAATTTTAATTCTCTACTGTATAGTCTTGCTTCTCTACTACTTGAAACATAAATATCAAAAGTATCTTTATCTATTAATTCAACAAAATAACATCTTTCTTTTTCATTATAACTAGTATTTACCACTACCATTTCTTCATATTCTTGACCATTTCTTTGTATATCAGATAAAAGTACATAATATTTATAATAATCATTAGCTATGTTTTCATTCCATTCACTATCAAGTGATGGTATTACAATAGCTCCGTCACTTTTTCTTAAAAATACTCCATAATTTGATTTTTCTAATACTTGTTTATAATGAAAAGCATCCATAATTCTAAATGTACTTTCTGGATATGTTCTATGAATTCCTTGTCCACTATGTGGTAATTTGTTATCTTGTTTTTCTACATTTAAATGATATTCTTGATTTCTCATACTAGCTTCTGCAAGTAAATGCATTTGTAGTGCTTTTGAATCAATAAATTCCACTATTATTTTTTCACCATTAAGTCCTAGTACACTAAGTATTTCAATTCTTTTATAATCTTCACCATTTTCAATATCTTTTAGTATAGCATTATAATCTTCTTCGCTAGTACCCCAACGTATTGCGCCTTCTTTATTAACAAAATACTCATTTTTATATGCTCTTAAATCAGTATTTCTAAACACTCTAATAACACTTTCTTCATAAGTTTTGTGTACCCCACTACCACTATTAGGTATTTTCCCTGTTATAATTCCATTTTCATCCATAATTATCCCCCTAAAAAGTAATCAATATTATACCATAAAATTAAATAAAAGTAAATAAAAGTAAATAAAAAAGACCTTATATCTAAGGTCTTTAATATATCTTTAATTATTCTAAGATTTCTGATACTACACCAGCACCAACTGTTCTACCACCTTCACGAATTGAGAAGTTTGTTCCATTTTCAATTGCGATTGGAGTGATTAATTCAACAGTCATATCTACATTATCACCAGGCATAACCATTTCAGTTCCTTCTGGTAATGTAATTACACCAGTAACATCAGTTGTTCTAAAGTAGAATTGAGGTCTATAGTTACTAAAGAATGGAGTATGACGTCCACCTTCTTCTTTAGATAGAACATAAACGCTAGCTTTGAATTTCTTATGAGGTGTAACACTTCCTGGTTTACAAAGAACTTGTCCTCTTTCAACATCTTCTCTATTAATTCCACGAAGTAAAACTCCAGCATTATCTCCAGCTTCAGCATAATCTAAAGATTTTCTAAACATTTCAATACCAGTAACAACAGTTTTTCTTGTAGGTCTGATACCAACGATTTCTACTTCGTCATTAAGATTTAATCTACCTCTTTCAACACGACCTGTAACAACAGTTCCACGTCCTGTAATAGTAAATACATCTTCAATGCTCATTAAGAATGGTTTTTCAGTATCTCTTACTGGAGTATCAATCCATGTATCAACTGCAGCCATAAGATCCTTAATTGGTTGTATCCATTTTTCATCGCCTTCAAGAGCTTTAAGAGCACTACCACGAATAACTGGAGTATTGTCTCCATCAAATCCATATTCAGTTAATAATTCTCTAACTTCCATTTCAACTAAGTCAAGAAGTTCAGCATCATCAACCATATCACATTTGTTGATAAATACAACCATTTTTGGTACACCAACTTGACGTGATAATAAGATGTGTTCTCTAGTTTGAGGCATTGGTCCATCTGTAGCACTAACTACTAGGATAGCTCCATCCATTTGAGCAGCACCTGTGATCATGTTTTTAACATAGTCAGCATGTCCTGGGCAGTCTACGTGAGCATAGTGACGTTTTTCAGTTGTATACTCAACGTGAGCAGTATTAATAGTAATACCTCTTTCTCTTTCTTCTGGAGCTTTATCGATTTGATCATAATCCATAAATTCTCCAAAGTATTTAGTAATTGCAGCTGTTAATGTTGTTTTACCATGGTCAACGTGTCCAATAGTACCAATATTAACATGTTCTTTAGAACGATCGAATTTTTGTTTTGCCATTTTACTTTTCCTCCTTTTTCAATATATATATTTTATCTAATACTCGAATCATTTTCAAGTATAAATAACTAAATTGGCAACAAGAGTGTACTATTATTGTACACCATTTTTCTTAATAATTTCTTCAGCTATATTTTTAGGTACTTCTTCATAATGATCAAAAATCATTTGATAAGTTCCACGTCCTTGAGTATTACTTCTAAGAACAGTCATATAACCAAACATTTCTGAAAGTGGAACCATTGCTTTAATATCAATGTCTTTACCAATGCTTTCATTTCCAAGAGGTTTTCCTCTTCTACTTGTTAAGTCTCCCATAACAGTTCCCATAAATTCATCTGGAACTCTTACATCAACTAACATAATTGGTTCTAAAATACAAGGATTACATTTGTTTTTAGCTTCTTTTAATGCCATTGAAGCAGCAATTTTAAATGCCATTTCATTTGAGTCTACATCATGGTAAGATCCATCAAATAATGTACACTTAACATCTATCATTGGATATCCAGCTAATACTCCACCAGCTAAAGCTTCTTGAAGTCCTTTATCAACAACTGGAATATATTCTCTTGGAACAACTCCACCAACAACTTCATCAACAAATTCATAACCTTTATCTTTATTTGGTTCAAACTTAACCCAAACATGTCCGTATTGTCCACGTCCACCTGATTGTTTAATATATTTACC
>CAMKNB010000040.1 GCA_946414095.1 uncultured Mycoplasmatota bacterium | reverse complement strand
TGAAGCAAAAGTAACAACACCAGGAGTTGGAGGAGATGCTCCAGAAGAGGAAGAAGAAATAACAAATCCTGGTACTGGGGATGAGAGAAGTTTTGTAATAATCCTTGGATTACTAATTGGAAGTATAGTATTATTTAGTATAAAGAATAAGAAACCTATGGGAATATAAAAAATAGTTTCAAATGAAACTATTTTTTTCTTAGTTCTAAGTACTTAATAAATCCAAGTAATATATTCTTTACTCTTAAATTAATATTTGAATTTACAATACTATTTTTACTTTCTTGAAATAATGAATTCATTATATTATTAGCATTTTGTAGTGATCCACTATTTGTTAATATTTCTCTAACTTTTAATATGCTATCTTCATTTGTTTTATTTCCATAATACTTTAATAATTCATTTAAATATTCACTTTTATTTAGTTTTATATATGAATATAATATTGTTTGTTTAAATTCTTCTATATCAGATGATATTGGTTTACCAAGTGTATTATTATCACTAAATATTCCAAGAATATCATCTTTTATTTGAAATGCTATTCCAAGAGGTTCTAGGGATTTTTCAAAGAATTCAATGTCTTTCTTTTTAGCATTTCCTAAAATCATACCAAGTATAAATGGACCAACTATTGTATAAATAGAAGTTTTTCTTCTATATATTTCAAATATATCATCTTCATTTAAAATGTGATTTTTATCATTTTTTTCAACAAATGGTAAATATACATCAAGTATTTCTCCTTTTATAGTATTTATAACAATATTATTATAGTACTCTAGTAATCTTGAAATGTTTTTGTCTTTTTTATAGTTCTTAATTATATAATTATTGATATAGAAGAATCCTAAATCTCCTAAACATAATGCTAGTGAAGTAGGTGTATTATCAAGTATATAATCTTTAAAATCATTTTTATATGTTTCATGTATTGTTTGTTTTCCTCTTCTTAATGGACTATTATCAATTATATCATCATGAACTAAAATAGATGTTTCAAATGTTTCATACGCACTAGATAGAGGAATAGAGTAGTCACCATTTTTATATAATTTGTATCCTAAATCGATTAATGTTCCTCTTATGCATTTGCCATCTGAATTAATACTTTTAAACTTATTTATTGAATCATTTATAGTTTTATTAGATGAAGAAATAGTTTTGTTAAACTTTATCATTTCACGTTCTATTTTTTTCTTAGTATTTTTATAGTAAATAATAAATTCTAATAGATTAGACATTTCAAATATTTGTTCTTTTGATGTAGATGCTCCTCCTGTAAATCCAATCTTATCTGATTCTTTAAATTTAAATGTATGTATAAAGTCATAAAATTCATTAATATTAGTAAAAAAGAAACTTTTACATACTTTGTTACATTCATTATATAGTTCTTTTGTATTTGAACTGTTTTTACCACCAATTACAATCATATAATTCATATTTTTAGCGAGTTCAACGCTAGAATTTTGTATTAATCTTTGATGATTACATATTGTATTATCTACGCTATAATGAAACTTATTAAATGCTAAATAATCAAGTAAATTATTTGTTTTATCTTCACTTATTGTTGTTTGAGATACAACATAATAATAATCATTAATATTTAACTCTTTATAATCATTTTCATTTTCAATTATAATTGCAGTATTGTTACACCATCCATTAGTACCAATTACTTCAGAATGATTCTTTTTACCAACAATAATTATTTTAAATCCGCTTTCGTATTTATCAGCAACAAGTTTATGTATTCTTTCAACATTTATGCATGTTGCATCATAATATGTTATTCCTTTTTGATTTAGATAGTCATATGTACTTTTTCCTTCACCATGAGCTCTAATAATAAGAATATCATCTTTATTTAATTTCTCTAGATTATCTATTGTTTTAATACCTTGCTTTTCTAAATTGTTTATAACATACTCATTATGAAGTATTTCTTTATAAATAAATATATTTTTGTCTTTAAATTCATCTTTTAGTTTTAAAGCAATGTTAATAGCTTTATTAGCACCTGTACATGTACCAAATATTTTAGGATAGTAAATCATAGTATTCTTCCTTTCAAAGAAATTATATCATATTTTTATTATTTACAAATATCTAATTGTTAAAAGTATTATTTTTTGATAAAATAATAAAGAAGGAAGTGAATAGTATGGAATTAGATAAAACTACTGTTGTTGATACTGATCTTATATTAAAAGAAGATACTAAAAAGGAACTTATTAGTATTTATAAAGATTTAGATGAAAGAGGTTATAGTCCAACAAAGCAAATTGTTGCTTATTTGATTAGTGGGGATCCAGGATATATTTCTAGTTATAAAGATTGTAGAGATAGATTAACTAAATATAGTAGAGAAGATATACTAGAAATAATGCTTTCTGATTTTATTAAAAAATGATATATTTAGGTCTTGATTTAGGAAGCAAAACTTTAGGTTTATCTATAAGTGATAGAACATCTACTATTGCAAGTTCGCTAGAAGTTATTAGATATAATGATATGGAGAATTTACTTAATAGATTAGATGAGATCGTTATACTTAAAAAAGTTGATGCTTTTGTACTAGGAAATCCTTTAAACTTAGATGGAAGTGTATCTAAAAGAAGTGAAGAAACTTTTGAATTTAAAAAAGTACTTGAAAGTAGATATCCTAATAAGAATGTAATAATGCAAGATGAAAGGTTATCTACTGTTGAAGCAGAAAGAATGCTTATAAGTAATGATACACGAAGAAAAAATAGAAAAAAAGTTATAGATAAAATAGCTGCGACTATTATTTTGCAGGCATATTTAGATAAGAGGTCAAATGAAAGATAATTATTTAACTATGAAGGATAAAAATGGGAAAAAACATGAATATAGAATTTTACTTGATATAGAAGATACAACTAATAAAGTTAATTATGTTATATATACCGATGATAAGAAGAATAAAGATGGAAGTATTAAAGCGTATGCTTCAACTTATATTCTTAGTGAAAAAGGTAATATGACAAAATTAAAACCAGTTAGTGAAGTTGAAGAATTTGATTTCATAGAAAAAATATTAGATTCATTAGAAACAAACAATTAAAATAAAAGTTTTAATTGTTTTTTATGAGAGGTTATTATGAAGAAATTTTTATTATTTTTATTAATTATTATTGTTCTTGGATGTACATGTGTATTTTTTGGTTATAAATACTTAATCACAGCTCCTAATGATAATACAGATAATATTACTATTAATGTTAGTAAAGGAAGTACTTATAGTACAATATCTAGTTTATTAAAAGAAAAAAACTTAATTAGAAATGAACTAGCATATAAGGTTTATTTAAAATTAAATCCAGTTAATGAACAACTAGAATATGGAGATTATATATTGAAGAGTAGTTATAGTGTAGAAGAATTAATTGATGTACTTAAAAAAGGTAGTATAAGCCTTGCTAGTACTAAAACAGTTACATTTGTTGAAGGTAAAAATATGAGATATATTATTAAAACTATAACTGAAAATTTTAGTATTACAGAAAAAGAAATAATGAATAAATTAAGTGATGAAGAATATTTAGATAAGTTAATTAGTGATTATTGGTTTTTAACAAATGATATTAAAAATAAGGATATTTATTATTCACTAGAGGGTTATTTATATCCTGATACTTACGAATTTTATAGTACTGCCAGTATTGATGATATATTTAGAAAAATGCTAAACAATATGGAAAATAAAATAAGTAATTATAAGAGTGAGGTAGAAAAAAGTAAGTATAGTATTCATGAAATGATTACACTTGCTTCAATTATTGAATTAGAAGCAGGTAATGCTAGCGATAGAAAAGGTGTTGCAGGTGTATTTTATAATAGGCTTAATGATGGATGGAGTCTTGGTAGTGATGTAACAACATATTATGCTGAAAAGATTGATAATTGGTCTAGAGATTTAAAAATGAGTGAATTACAAAAGTGTAATAAATATAATACAAGAAGTTCATGTATGGCAGGAAAACTTCCAGTTAGTCCAATTTGTAATCCTGGACTAGAATCAATAGTTGCTGCTTTTGAGCCAAAAAATCATAAATATTATTATTTTGTTGCTGATAAGCATGGTAAAACATATTTTAGTAAAACGGATTCAGAACATACAAGTACAGTTGCTAGATTAAAAAGAGAAGGATTATGGATAGAATACGAGAACTAATTAACGAAATAAGAGAATATGGTGTTAATAACGATGTTCCAATTATGAGCGTAGAATCAATTGATACAATTAGTAATATTATTAAAGAAAATAATATTAAATCAATTCTTGAGATTGGAACAGCAATCGCATATTCTACAATTTGTTTTGCAAGTATAGATGGTATAGAAAAAGTTACTAGTATTGAAAGAGATAAAGTAAGATTTAGTATAGCTAAAAGCAATGTTTTAAAAAGCAAACTTAATAATATCGAATTAATATGTGATGATGCTTTAAATACAGTTATTAATGGTAAATATGATTTAGTTATTATAGATGCTGCTAAAAGTCAAAATTTGAAATTCTTTAATAAATATAAAGAGAATTTAAATGAAAATGGAATTATAATAATAGACAATTTGGATTTTCATGGTTATGTTGGTAAAAGCAGTGAAATTAAAAGTAGAAACTTAAGACAAATGGTTAGAAAAATAGAAAAATTTATTGATTTTTTAGATGAAAACCAAGAATTTAATGTAAAATATATCGAAGTAGGAGATAGATTAGGAGTATGCAAAAGAAAGAATTCTTAATTATACCAAATAATAAAGATTTATATTTATATAAAAAATATAATCTAAATTCTTTTATATTGCCATTACAAGGATTTAGTATTGGATATAATTGTTATTTTGATGTAGATGAAATAAATGAATTATCAAAATCATATAATATTTTTGTTATTTTAAATAAATTTTTACATATGACTATATATGATTTTGAAAAAATATATAAAAAATTTGACAAAAAAATAAAGTTTATAGTAGAAGATATTGGTCTTGTAAATATAATAGATAGAGATAGATTAGTATTATATGAAAATCATATATTATCTAATTATAAAGCTATTAATTATTTGAGTGAACTAAATATTAAAAATGTAGTAATAAATAATGATTTAACAATTAGTGAACTTAAAGAAATAATTAGTAAAACAAAATCTAATATTTTTTATCATTATATTTCTAAAAATATGCTTATGTATTCAAGACGTAATCTTGTTAAAAACTTTAATAAATATTATGAATTAGATGAAAATGTTGAAGAATATTTGCTTAATGAAAGTGTTACTCATAAGGAGTTAGAAATAAGTGATGAAGAATGCGGAAGTGTTGTAAGATATCACAAAATATTTTGTGCTTCTAAATATTTAAATGAACTTAATAGTTTAAATCTAATAATAGATTTAACAAATATAAATCAAGTATCTGTTAATATGATACTTGAAAACTTAGATAATGAAAAATTATGTGATTTAATAGATTCAGATTATTATTTTTTAGAACACGATATTAAGTATAAGGTAGGTGATATCAAATGAAAAAATATGAATTATTATTACCTGCTGGAGACTTAAATAGGCTTAAAATAGCTATTGATTATGGTGCTGATAGTGTTTATATTGGTGGCTATGATTATAGTTTAAGGGCTAATGCTAATAACTTTTCACTTGATGAAATTAAAGAGGCTGTAGACTATGCTCATGAAAGAAATAAACGTGTATATGTAACAGTTAATATGATATTTCATAATGAAGATTTAGAAGGCCTTGATAACTATTTAATAAGCCTTGATAATATTGGAATAGATTCATATATTGTATGTGATTTTGCTGTTATTGAAGCAATTAAAAGATTAAAGTTAAAAACACCATTTTTTATATCAACTCAAAAATCTATTACAAATTTAGAAGCAATAAAGTTTTATAAAAGCTTAGGTGCTTATAAAGTGGTACTTGCAAGAGAATGTACAAGAGATGATATAAAATATTTTAAAGAAAATATTGATACTGAAATAGAAGTATTTATTCATGGCGCTATGTGTACAAGTTATAGTGGTAGATGTGTTATGTCTAATTATGTAACTCTTAGAGATTCAAATAGAGGAGGATGTTCTCAAGTATGTAGATTTACATTTGATAATAATACTGGTCATGATTATGCATTTTCTTCTAAAGATTTGAATATGATAGATTATATATCTGATATGATGGATTTAGGTATTGAATCATATAAAGTTGAAGGAAGAATGAAAAGTCTATATTATATAGCAACTGTAGCTAATGCATATAGAACTATAATGGATAAAAAAATAGATGGATCTTTAACTCCTGATGATATAAAATATTATAAAAAAGTATTAAATAGAGTATCAAATAGAGAAAATATTGCTCAATTTTATAATGGTGTACCAGACCAAAATGGTCAATACTATAGTGGTCGACAAGAAGTAAGTAATCAAGATTTCTTAGGAGTTATAACATCATATGATAAAGATAGAAAAGAAGCAATAATTGAACAAAGAAATAAATTTAGTGTAGGCGATACTATTGAAGTATTTGGTCCTAAAACAAATGTACAAAATTTTAAAGTTGAATATATTATAAATGAGGATAATGAAAACATTGATTCTGCGGTTCATCCTCAAGAAAAATTAAAAATTAATATACCGTTTGAAGTAAAAAATGGGGATATTATGAGAATACAAATAACTTGACAAAATAGTCATTTTATAGTATCATTTGTTGGTAGCGAGAAAGAGGTGGCTTAGGAACATGAAAAAGAAAGAAATATTTTTAACTAGTGAAGGTTATTTAGAACTTGAAAATGAACTTCATTATTTAAAAACAACTAAAAGAGCTGAAGTAACTCAAACATTAAAGGAAGCAAGAGCTCTTGGAGATTTATCAGAAAATTCTGAATATGAACAAGCTAGAGAAGATCAAGCTAATTTAGAGCAAAGAATTATGGAAGTTGAATATGCTCTTGAACATGCAACAGTTATAGATGAAAAAGAAAATGATGGAAAGGTAAGCATTGGATGCCAAGTTGAACTTCAATATGAAGATGATGATGACACTGAAAGTTACAAAATAGTTGGTAGTCAAGAAGCTGATCCATTTAATAATAAAATATCAAATGAAAGTCCAATAGCAGCAGCTATAATGGGTAAAAAAGTTGGAGACACTGTTGAAGTATCTTCACCAGATGGTGTTTATTCAGTAAGAATAGTAGCAATAGGATAGTAATATCCTTTTTTGTCATGTAATAACGTAGGGAGGAAATATGAAAAAAAGTTATACATTAAAACTTGAAGGAAAAGAATGGAAAGATTGTTTAAAGGGTGCTTATAATAAAAAGAAAAAAGATATCAGAATGGATGGATTTAGAAAAGGTCAGGTTCCATATGATGTGTATGTAAAAAAAGCAGGTATAGAATCACTTTATATGGATGCAGTTGATGATGCTGTTGATACATTATATTCAAAATTATTAGCTGATAAGGATACAATTACTCCGGCAGCAACTCCTGGTATTGATATTAAAAACATATCTGAACATGAAATTGAAGTTGAATTTGCTTTAGTATCTAGTCCAGAAGTAAAACTAGGTAAATATAAGAAATTAGGAATTAAGAAAGAAAAAATAGAAGTTACTGATGAAGAAGTTGAACATGAACTTGGTCATTTAAAAGAACAATTTGCTGAAATGAAATCTTTAGATGATAAAGCTAAAATCAAAGAAGGCAATATTGCTGTAATTGATTTTGAAGGATTTAAAGATGGTGTAGCATTCAAAGGTGGAAAAGGTGAAAACTATAATTTAGAAATAGGTTCTCATTCATTCATTCCTGGCTTTGAAGAAGCATTAGTTGGTCTTAAGAAAGGTGATAAAAAAGATGTAGAACTTACATTCCCAAAAGATTATCATTCTGAAGAATTAAAAGGTCAAAAAGTTGTATTTAAAGTTGAAATTAAAGAAGTTAAAGAAAGAGTATTCCCTGAATTCAATAAAGAATTTTTTGAAGATTTAAATGTTGGTGGAGTAACAAGTTTAGATGAACTTAAGAATTATATAAAAGAAAACATTAAAGCTGAAAAAGAACATAAGGGAGAAGATGATTATCTATTTAAATGTTTAGATAAGATAGTTGAAGATTCTACTTTTGAAATTCCAGTAGAAATGACTAATGACGAAGTTAATAGATTAGTTAAAGAATTTAGTCAGAAATTACAATATCAAGGATTAAAATTTGAAGATTATTTAAAATTCACTAATACTAAAGAAGAAGATTTCAAGAAAACATTAGAACCAGAAGCTAATAAGAGAATTGGTTATAGATTAGTAATGGATGCTATTATTGAAAAAGAAAAATTAGAAGTTAGCGATGAAGAATTAGAAAAAGGTCTTGAAGATCAAGCTAAAGAATATGGTATTTCTAAAGAAGACTTCATTAAAGAAATAGGAACAAAAGAATTATTTAAATATGATTTACTTATGAGAAAAGCAATGAAGTTTGTTACTGAATAACAAAAAAAGTTCTAAAATTTAGAACTTTTTTAATTATTTGGATCAATTAGAGAAAGAGAAACTTTCTCTTTTTCTTTGTTAATATCTATTACATAACAAGTAACTATATCACCAACACTTAATACTTCACTTGGGTGTTTAATAAATTTATTAGTTATTTTAGAAATATGTACAAGTCCATCTCCATGAAGACCAATATCAATAAATGCTCCAAAATCTACAACGTTTCTGACTGTTCCTTCAAGTTTCATTCCAAGTTTTAAATTATCTATTGTCAATATATCACTTTTTAATAATGGCATTTCATAATCATCTCTAAAGTCTCTATTTGGACGACTTAATGAGTCAATAATATCATTTAAAGTATATAAATCAATATCTAATTCTTTTGATACTTTTGTAGTATCTATTTCACTTAATTTTTTGATTAATTCTTTTGTTCCCAAATCATCAGTAGTCATATTTATATATTTAAGTAATTTTAATGCCTTATCATAGCTTTCTGTATGTATATTTGTTTTATCAAGTGGATTATCTCCATCTATTACTCTCATAAATCCAATAGATTGTTCGTATGCTTTATCATTTAAAAGTTTTTTCTTTTTTAATTCTTCACGTGATTTAATTTTGCCATTTTCTTCTCTGTACTTAATAATTTTATCAATTGCACTTTTAGTAAGACCAGATATATATTTTAAAATTGATGGACTTGCTGTATTAATATTAACACCAACATTGTTAACACATTTAGAAACAGTAAAGTCAAGTGATTCACCAAGTTTCTTTTGAGAAACATCATGCTGATATTGACCAACTCCAATACTTTTAGGATCTATTTTTACAAGCTCATTTAATGGATCTTGTAAACGTCTTGCAATAGATACAGCACTTCTTTGTTCAACATGAAGAGTAGGGAATTCACTAATTGCTAGAGGACTTGCACTATAAACACTAGCTCCAGCTTCTGAAACAATAGCATATTTACAATTTGGTACTTCTTTTAGTGTTTCACTTACCAGTTTTTCACTTTCTCTAGAGGCAGTACCATTTCCAATAGATATGATATCTATATGATATTTATTTATTAAATCCTTTAATGTTTCTTTTGATTTTTCCCATTCATTTTTAGGTTCATGTGGATAGATAACAGAAATATTTAAAACTTTTGAAGTAGGGTCTACTACTGCAAGCTTACAACCAGTTCTAAATGCCGGATCAAATCCCAACACTGTTTTTTCTTTCATAGGTGCAACTAATAATAAGTTTTCTAGGTTTTCTTTGAATACTTCTATTGAAGCATCTTCACTTCTTTCAGTAAGTTCACTTCTAACTTCTCTTTCAATAGAAGGACCAATAAGTCTTTTATAACTATCTTTTATAGCATCAACTACATATTCTTTAGTAGGACTTTCTTTTTTGATAATTTTGCTCTCTAAGTATGATAATATTTCATCAGCATTGACTTCAATTGATGCAGATAATATTTTTTCATTTTCGCCTCTGTTAATTGCAAGAACTCTATGAGGCTTGATGTATTTAACATTTTCACTAAAATCATAATACATTTCATATGTTTTATTTTCATCTTCTGCATTTTTCTTCAATTTTGAAGTAAGTATACCATTTTTATAAAAGAAACTTCTTATCCATTTTCTATAATATGCATTATCACTAATCCATTCAGCAATAATATATTTTGCTCCTTGTATGGCATCGGTTTCAGTTTTAACATTTTCATTTAAATACTTTTTAACAATTTCCATATTAAATTTATCTGGAAAACTCATTATTATCTTAGCAAGTGGTTCAAGACCATTTTTAATAGCTTCTGTAGCTTTAGTTTTCTTTTTCTCTTTGAATGGAGCATAAATATCTTCAACTTCAACTAATTTTTTAGCATTCATTATATTATTTTTTATTTCATCTGTTAATAAACCTTTTTCATCAATTAGTCTTATAACATCTTCTTTTCTTTTTAATAAGTTTACTTCATATTCATAATATTCATTAATTTTTCTAATTTGTTCTTCATCTAATGCTCCAGTTGCTTCTTTTCTATAACGAGCAATAAATGGAATAGTATTACCATCTTCTAGTAATTTTAATACACTTTCTATTTGTGTATTTTTTACTGATAATTCAGTAGCTATTTGTTTAATAATATCTTCGTTCATAACATCTCCTTAACGTACTCATTTATTGTATCAAATTATTTATTTTTAAACTATATTTATAGCATTTTATTTACATTGATTATTATTTTTTATAAAATATATTTGTAATACTAGGAGGTAGAGTATGCATATATGCAATTATTGTAAAAGAGTATTAAAAGGAGACTATGAAACTTGTCCAGGATGTGGTGGAAGTTCATTTTCAAATAAAGCTTTTTTAGGAGAAACCATTATTAAAAATCCACCAAAAGATGGATATAAAATTAACAAGAAGAATTATAAAAAGGCAATAAAAAATGCATGGTTAGTAATATTATTGGGAATAGTTGTATGGATTATACTTGCTGTATTGTTTTTCCCATTCATTTTTACTCCTTCTATATTTGGAATTTGTATTATTATTGGTGGCATAATATATAAAAATAATAATAAGAAAAATATTAGAAGAGTAGAAAAATTATCTAAAAAAGGATTACTTGTAAAAGGATTAAAATATGAAGTAGTTAACACTGGTACTATGGTTATGGGTAAATATTATAAATGTATTAAAATAAATTACAAAAATTCATGTGGTGTAGAAATTCCTCTTTATAGTGAAACAAAATATGATATAGATACAAAAAAATATAAAACAGTTGATTTATTAATTGACCCAGATGATTATTCAAACTATTTTATAGATTATGAAATATATTAGGAGGATTTATGTATAAATGTAATTATTGTAATAGACACTTAAAAAAGAAATATGATAAATGCCCTGGGTGTGGATCAAATGATTTTACTAAAATACAAAACTATGGAGAAATTGTTATAAAAGAGCCACCTAAAGGAGGATATAAGGTAGATTTAAGGAACTTTAAACATAAAAGAAAAGAACATAGAGGCCCATTTTTAATTGGAGTCTATATGATAATAATGGTTGTTTTCTTTGGTTCTATATGTATATTTGTTCCTGGTATTTCTGCTCTTAATTCTGATTTTGGAATATTCCCAGTAATATTTATAATATTTGGTGTAATTTTTATTGGTGCTGGAATATATAATTCGAGAGAAATATTTTCTATGTCAAAAGATACAAGAAATAGAGTAGATAGAAGTATTAAAAAAGTAAGATATTTATCTGAACATGGCATGCTTATAAAAAACTTAAAATATAAAGTTAAACCTGTTAATGGTAAAATTAATAATCAAAAAACTATTTATCGTATACAAGTAATATATGAAATAGAAAAGGGAAAAACAATGTGTTTTGAAAGTGAACCAAAGTATTTAAGTGCTCTTGGTAGGGATGATGGAACAGTTGATTTATTAATTGATCCTAATGATTATTCAAATTATTTTATAGATTTTGAAATTTATTAATATAATAGTTTATACATATTACAAAAATTAAAAATATAATATATTAGTTGATATATCAACTAAGGAGTTAATATGATAAAAGATGATTTGAAAAAACTTGTTAAAGATATAAAAAAAGAGTCTAGAAAAAGACTACAAGATTTCTTGAATGAAAAATAAAGTTCCTTTAATAGGAACTTTATTTTAATCCATGTTCATCATTTGCATTATTATAACTGCTTCATCAGTTTCTCTTTCTGATATTTGAGATAATAATGCAATTTCTTTTTCTAGTATTTTAATGTCATTTTTCATTTTT
>CAMKNB010000039.1 GCA_946414095.1 uncultured Mycoplasmatota bacterium | reverse complement strand
TCAATCATCCAAAATTCATTAGCATGTGTTTTAGTATTTGATTTTTCAGTTCTAAGTGTAGGCCCAAATGTATAAATTTTCTTATATGCAAGAGCATATGTTTCACCATGAAGTTGTCCACTTCCTGTTATATATACTTTTTTACCAAATAAATCTTTTTTAAAGTCAACATTACCCTTTTCATCTTTAGGAACATTATTTAAGTCAAATGTAGTAAGTTTAAACATTTGATCTGATCCTTCGCAATCAGCAGCAGTTATAATTGGACTATGAAAATAAACATAATTATGACTTTGAAAATATTCATGAATAGCTTGTGCAGCTACACTACGTACTCTAAATACTGCATTAAACAAATTAGTTCTTGGTCTTAAATATGCAACTTCTCTTAAGAATTCTCTAGTATGTCTCTTAGGTTGAATTGGATAATCTTCAGGACTATCTCCTAATAATTCTACACTAGATACTTTCATTTCATGGCTTTGACCACTACCTTCACTCTTAACTATTTTTCCTTTTACTCTAATTGCAGAACCAACTCTAATTTTACTAATATTATCAAAATCTTTTAGTTCTTTATCATATACTAATTGTAAGCTTTTAAAATATGTTCCATCATTAAAATCTATGAAACCAAAATTAGATTGATTTCTATTATTTCTAACCCATCCTTCTAAAGTAACTTCTTTTCCTTCAAACTTTTTAATACTTTCAAACAAATCTTTTACATCCATTTTTATCATCTCCTATTTTATTAATTTTATTTCTATTCCAACTACACCATATTTATTTTGTTCTTCTTCACTATAATATTTATACATATCATCAGGATTTTTTTCTTCATTTTCACTATATCCTAAAGATGTTTTATTAAAGTGATTATATAATTCTCTAAAATTTTTATAAATATGTAGTTTTATTACTTTTGTTAAAATTATTTCTTCATTTATTCTATTTATAAATTCTATTGTATCACCAATATTGAGTAGTCTTCTTTTGTCATCATAGAGTCTAAGTTCAATTGTTTTAGTACCATTTTTAATTGATTCAAATGGTTCATTATTTAATCTCATTATATGTTTCATAATTACTCTCCTAAAATAAAAAGGAATGGCACAAGGAGTCATAAGACGGTACCATCCCTTTGTTTACTTAATTTTAATAACGGTATTAACCGTGAATGTCTACTTAGTTTCGACATTCCACTCAGTGGTGTTATTCATATATATATCTTATTAGTTTGCACCATACACTAACTCTCTATAAAGAATTTATATATTACTTCTCCACTTCAACGCTTTTACTTAATTCATTATACTTTTTTGAGTATTTATTGTCAATTATCTAGCTAGATTTAATCTACTAAATATTCCAATTAATCCATTTATTTTAATATTTTTTGGAGTGTATCCATTAGTTACATTATATATATCTATTATAGTATCTACATCATAAACATCACATATTTTAGTTGTTTTATTTTTACTATAATATAAATATGAATTATAATCTTTTGTTGATGTTATATTAATTATATTATCTTCTATCCATAATGTAATACTAGGTGTACTTAATGTTAATTCTCTAAATACACTACTAGATAAGTAAACATCACATTCTTTTTCCAAAGCATCTTTTAAATAATCAATTGTACTCATTTTTACCACCCTTTAAGATTAATCTAAAATCATTTCTTTTGCAGTTACTAATTCATTATATGACATTGTAATTTGATTACCACTAATCATATTTTTTAAAACAACTGTATTATTATTAACTTCATCTTCTCCAATTATAATTACGTATTTATTATTCATTCTATTAGCATATTTCATTTTTTGTTTGAAACCTTTATCTAAATAACATATATTAACTTTAATATTTTTTTCTTTTAAAACATTATTTACTTTATATATATAATCGTAATTATCACACATTGGAAGAATCATAACATCAGAAGATGAAACATTTTCAATTTTAATTATATTTGATTCTAATAATTGATAGAAAAGTCTAGTAAGTCCAATTGAAAGACCAACACCAGGTAATTTTTTATCTGTATAATATTCTGCTAAATTTTCATATCTTCCTCCAGAACATACACTTCCAATTCCTGGATAATCAACTAAAGATGTTTCATATACTGTACCTGTATAATAATCAAGACCCCTTGCTATTGTTAAATCTATTTCATAATTTTTAGTAGGTATTCTTCTACTTTCAATATCTCTTATAACACTTTCAAGTTCACTTACTCCAAGATTAAACATTTCATTATCACAATAATCATTTTTAAGTGTATCTATTATTGCATCATTAGTACCTTTAATTGAAATGAAATCTATTATTTTATTAATATTATTTTCATCAATTTCTAGATTTTTTAATTCTTCAATTACATTGTCTTTACCAATTTTTTCTAATTTATCAACAATTCTTAAAATATCAGTGATTTTATCTTTAAGATTTAAACTTTCAAAGAATCCTCCTAGTATTTTTCTATTATTTATTCTTACTTTAAATTCACCAATATTTAATTTATTAAATATATCATAAATAACATTTACTAGTTCTGAATCATATTTAAGAGATAATTCTTCATCTCCAATTACATCTATATCACATTGATAGAATTCTCTAAATCTTCCTTTTTGAGGTCTTTCTCCACGAAACACTTTACCAACCTGATATCTTTTAAATGGAAATACTAATTCATTACATCTTTTTGCTACATATTTTGCTAATGGAACAGTTAAATCAAATCTCAAAGATAAATCATTATCACCTTTTTCAAATCTGTATATTTGTTTTTCTGTTTCTCCTCCTGCTTTAGCAAGTAATACTTCAGAATATTCAATTATTGGAGTATCAAGTGGATAAAATCCATATTTTTTATATGTATCTATTATTATATTTTTAATATTATCAAAAGCTATTTGTTCATTTGGATATAATTCCATAAAACCAGATAATGTTTTAGGTTCTGTTTTCATACATTTCATTCCTTTCTATTTAATTTTATCATTTTTTTATTGTTATTAAAATAAAAAGATTATATGTCGACATATAATCTTTATTAATATTTAATTTTAATTATGTCGCTATTTTATACAAAACAAAGAAGGTTCATTATTATGAACTTGATGATTATTATGATTATTGTTATTAAATAATTTTTTCATAATTATTCCTTCTTTCTTGTTTATAAATATTACAACTTTAATTATTTTTTGTCAAGTTTCTATATTATTTACACATTTCAATCAAATCTTCTTCACTTATTATTTTGATACCTAGTTCTTTGGCTTTTTTATTTTTAGTAGAATTGCTATTTACATCATTATTGATTAAATAATTTACTTTTGATGATACAGAACTAATAACTTTACCACCTAAGTTTTCTATATATTCAATCATTTCATCTCTATTTGAAAAATGTTCTAAAGACCCTGTTATTACAAAAACTAAATTATTTAGTGGAACTTTATCACTTTTAACATCATTAAATTTAACTTCTAATAATAATTTATCTAAAGATTCATTAAAATCAGGATTATTAAATGTATCACACCAAGTCCTTGCTATTACATCTCCAACGCCATCAATAAGACTTAATTCTTCAAATGAGATATGCCTTATTTTTTCTATATCATTACTACAGTGTTTGCAAATTAGTTTTGCTCTTGATAATCCAATTTCAGGAATACCTAATGCATAAATAAAATTAGCTATTTTTACATTTCTAGATTTTTCTATACTACTTATCATATTTTCATACGATTTAATACCAAATCCTTCAAAATTAATTATTTTTTCTTTATATCTATCTAAATGATAAATATCAGCATAATCATCTAACATTCCTTCTTTAAATAATTTTGATAAGATTTGTTCACTAATTCCATCTATATTCATAGCATTTCTACTAGTGAATAAATCTAATTTTTTAATAAATTTAGCATGACAGAAATCATTTAAACAATATAAATATTTAACACCATTATTTTCAACTATAGTTGTTTCATGATTACAAACTGGACAATATGAAGGAATGCTTATATTATTTGATTCTTCAACATCTAGAGCTATTTGTGGAATAATCATATTTGCTTTAAATACTTCTATTGTGTCACCAATTCCTAGTTTTAATCTATTCATAATTGACAAGTTATGAACAGAAGCACGAGATACAATTGTTCCTTCAATTTCTATTGGCTCAAATACTGCTACTGGATTTATAAGTCCTGTTCTAGATGTACTCCAATCTATACTTAATAGTTTACTTTCTACAGTTTCATCTTTCCATTTAAATGCTATTGAATGCCTTGGAGCTTTAGCAGTACTACCAAGACTAAGTCCATAAGCCATATCATTAAATGTTAAAACAAGTCCATCTGACGGAATATCATAATCTTTAATTTTCTCTTTATAATATAATACTGTTTTTTCAATATTATCTTTATTTACTAATACTCTTTCAACACATTCAAATCCTAAAGATTCTAACCAATTGAATTGATCACTTTTTAAATTAGGTAATTTTTCACTAGAACTAATTAAAGCAAAAATAATACAATTTACATTTCTACTTGCTGTTATATTAGGATCTAATTGTCTTACAGAACCAGAACATAAATTTCTAGGATTTTTATATTGAACATCATCTTCTAAATAATCGTCATTCATCTTATTAAAATCAGAATACTTAATTATTGCTTCTCCTCTTACAACTAGTTCACCTTTAAATGGAATTGTAAGTGGAACATTTTTAAATCTTTTAACATTTTCTGTTACTACTTCACCTATTACACCATTACCACGTGTAACACCTCTTAAAAGTTTTCCATCTTTATACGTTAAAACAATTGTAAGTCCATCAAGTTTCCATGATAATAATCCTTCCTTATCACCAATAAAACTAACAAGTTCACTTACCTGTTTTGTTTTAGAAAGGGAAAGCATTGGACTTGGATGCTCAACTTTTTCAAGTGACTTAGATACTTCAGCTTCAACATTAACTGTTGGACTATTCGCAAAAGTTGTATTAGTTTCGTTTTCTAATTTTACAAGTTCATCATATAATTTATCATATTCATAATCTGTCATTATTGGAGAACTTTCTTGATAATACATCTTTGATGCATAATTAAGTGTTTCCACAAGTTCTTTCATTCTTTTTAATTTATCTTCCATTTTTGCCTCCAAAATAGCATGTATTTCTATTAATTATTATATCAAAATTTAATTAAACATATCAATTATTCCATTAATTATATTACTTAAAAATGGAGATGTAATAATAAATAGTTTTTTAATAAACAATATACATAGTACTATTATTGTTATTTCGATAACTATTAATGCAATATCTATTATCATTATTATCAAAGATTTATTATATTTATATTTAAACTTAGATATAGATGCGAATACTAATGATATTAGTGTCCATGGAATAACTAAATTAAGTGGAAAAATAAATGCTATAAAAATAGAAATTACTTTTGTAATTAAACATCCAAGAGCAAAATTGAAATAGTCTTCTCCATAATTTTCATTATTAACTCTTTCTACTCTAACTTTTTCTTTAGCTTTATATTTTATTACTTTACTTCCACATTTTGAACAAACTTCATCATTATCGTTTATTTCATTATTGCATCTATAACATTTCATATTTTCACCAATTTAATTTTACCATATTATAAAATAAAAAAGTAGTTACCTACTTTTTATTTGTTGTTTTTTTAGTTGCTGTTGTCTTTTTAGTTGTTGTTTTTGATGGTGTTTTCTTTTTAACAGGAGTAGTTTTTTTAAGAGGTTTTACTTCTTCAATCTTTTCTTCTATTACATCAGTATTTCTATTTTTAATAATATAAATTACTGCTCCTACTAAAGCTATAGCACCAAGTATTACAATTACAATTGCAGGTTTTTTATTAATGCTATTTTTTTCAGTTGAAGATAAATTCTCATTATTAATTGGTCTAACACAATTATCATTTCCTGCTGCTATACAAGCAACTGCATCTTTATCTCCTTCATCATATGCTTCATTAATTATGTCTTCTAAATCTTGACTATACCCAGCAACAGCATAGATATCACTAATAACTACAAATGGTGTACCAGTATAAGCTGCATCTTCAAAACCTGCTTCATTAAATGCAGTAGCAACACTAACACCTAACTTATAATCCTTTCCTTCTTTCCAATCAACATGATCAACATATAATTGTTTTTTAACAATCTCAAATTTTGTTTTATATGAACTTAATCCTTTTAAATATTCAAGTTCAAGTTCACAATAAGGACATCCTCCTGCTTCAAATACATAAACTTTTACTTTATTATTTCCTTCAGCAAATAATACTGATGGAATAAATAACAACATAGCAAATAACACTACTAATACTTTCTTCATATTTTCCTCCTATAACACTAATAATTATTCTAATACAAATAACTCATTTAGTCAATTTAAATAAATGTGAATTAATTATTAACTTTATGATGAATTTGTTCTGTTTCCATCGTTATTTTATCAAATGTGTAGCCTTCTTTTATTGCATAATTAATCATATCTTCAAGTTTATTTGCTGTATAACTTTTAATATCATGCATAAGTACTACATTACTTCTCTTTTTAGATAATCCTTTAACAAAATAATTATAAATACATTTTTCTTTTTCCTCTTCACTTTTCTTACTTGAACAACTTCCTGCATCCTCAATCGCACTTGTCCAATCAAAATAATGATATCCCCTTACCAATACTTCACTTGTAAGTATTGTCATAATGCCTTTAGAATAGTTTTTACTAATAGTATTTGATGAACCACCTGGGAAACGAATTATCATAGGTTTTTCACCTGTTATATTATAAACTCTATTTTGCACACTCTCTAGATCTTTAAAATAGTCTTTAACGCTTTTATAAACTTTTTTATAGCTATGAGTTGCTGTATGAAGAGCTACAGTATGTCCTTCATCAAATTCTCTTTTTATTACATTATCCTTTCCATTATTTGTAACAAAAAATGTGGCTTTAATATTATATTTTGAAAGAACATCTAAAATCTTCGAAGTATATATAGAAGGACCATCATCAAATGTTAAGTATATTACTCCCTTCTTTCCAACATTTATTTTTGCTTCAGTTTGAGGATCATATATATAAATATATCTTTTAATAGAAGAAGTATTATTACTTGAGTCAGTTGCAGTGTATACTATTTCATATACCCCAATTTTAGAATAATCTACTTTATTATCTATTTCTATATTATCAATAACTGTATCGCAATTATCTGTTACACTAACTCCTTCATCTTCATATTTTTTGTTTAAAGGAACACGTATTATTTCTTTACCATTTAATTTTAACTTAGGTGATTCAATATCACTTGCTATTATTTTTCTTGTAATTACAACTTCATTATTAGATGAATCTTTAACACTATATTTTATAATATCATTATCTTTTTGAATGCTTACTTTATCTGTTAAATCACCATCATAATTATCAGTTGCTTGAAATCCATCTTCCTTATAACTTTGAATACTACAAGCATGTGATTCATAATCACCATTTAAAATTATTTCCGGTTTAATGGAATCTACTACATTAACTCTAATACTCTTCTTGATGTTGTAAATAAATATTTTTAAATTATATTGTATTTCATATGTACCTACTTTGTTTTCATCAATATTTCCATTAATTACTACTTGATTAGATACATCTTTATTTAAAAATTTACTTTTAATTTTAGGATAATTAAACTTATTAAATACTTCATGATTAATCTCATTATTAACTTCTAATTCATTATAATATACTATTATCTTAGGTTTAATTATCAACAAAACAAACAATATTATTATTATCAATAACATTGTTACATATAATATTATTATTTTATTTTTACTCATTACTCTACATCTCACTCTAAACTATTATACCACAAATAAAAATAGTTATTTTTTATATAACTATTTTTTTACACACTTCATACACCAAGTACAACCATTACAAGAATCTTTCCTTTTGCAAGTTCTACATTTTGGTTGTAGTTTCAAATTATAATCTTTTAATGGTATTTGTAAATGACTTCTTCTTGCCATAACACTTTGATATGCTTTTATTACATGATAAGTTTTATTATCTTTAATAAAATAATTACCTGTACCCACAAAATCAAATAACACATTATTTTCTAAACATTCATCATAAATATTTTTAACCCAATTATAATGAAGAGGCCTATTACCATCATAGTTTTCTCCATCAATTAGTACTCTTTCTATTTTTCCTGTACTTAAATATTTTGATAATGATATTTCTCCTATCATCGGAGCACACATTATTACTTTTCTTTTTACAGGTAGATCTAATAATATTGGTATTCTTTCATCTGCTCTTTTTTGATTTTCAGCAGTAAAACACATTATTACATTTTTGTATCCGTTTTTCCAATCTTCAGGTAAACATTCTTTAACTCTTGAAGCTCTTTTTGTTTGTATCCAAAATGTAACATCACTTCTAGTTTTAATAATATTCCAAACTTCACTTCTCCATGAATCTGCTTCACTTAAGAAAAAATCACTTGTCATACATACATGTACTAAAGAACCACTTGGTATTTTGTAATTACCATGTTTGTCTTTTTTTAATGGTAAGTTAAAATTATTTTTAACTTTGTATATTTTAGAGCCATCCATTCCTCTCTTACTATCTAGGAAGTACATATAACAATATTTACAACCCTCTGAATATTTAGTACATCCATGCCATGGATTCCATATATGTTCTAGCATTATTTACTATCGTTTTTTCTAAAATATACAATTGCTAGAATAATTAGAATTATAGAAACACAAATATCTAAATATGGTATTTTTTTGTTTGCAGAATACTCTAAAGTACCACTTGCTATCCAACATAAAGCACAAATAGTATATAATACTGCTATTCTAAAATTAGTTAATAATTTTTTTTCTATTTTTTCAACTTTAACTTCTTCTTTTTTATTTTCTTCTTTTTTTACTGATTTTTTATTTGCCATTTTCTTCTCCTTTATATTTTAATATTTCTTTAAATAACATCGCATGTCCTTTATTCATTAAATTATTTTCAATTAAATTATTAATATCACTAACGCTCATATATTCTACACTAGATACTTCTGATTCTTGTATTTTAATCTCTTTAATATCAATATCTTTCTTCAAATAATATAAGAATCTTAATGGAAAATCAAATAATCTATATCCTAGTTTTACTACTTCATTTATATTAATATCAATGCCTAATTCTTCTTTTACTTCCCTTATAATTACATCATCTGGTTCTTCATCATGATCTATATGCCCTCCAGTTGACGAATATTCTCCTTTTACTGTTTTTTGAATTAAAAATTTACCTTCAGAATTTTCAATAAATATTATTGATACTGCTATATGTTCATTTGGAGCAAATACTTCATCTTTATTTCCTCTTACTACAATTCTTCCTGTTCTTTTAGCATTATCATCATAAACATCTAATAATTCCATAATACCTCCTAATTACTATATTTAATACGTAATTTATATAGTAAAAATGCAATTATATATGAAAAGCCAAGTATTGCAATACACCAAAATATTGATGCTAAAATTGTTTGATTTTTAACCATTAAAAATGGATATGGTCCTACAATTAATCCTATTATATTTAATATAATCATTACTATTGCATAAACAATTGTTATAGTAAGACCATAATGAATATCCTTTTTATTAAATTTACATAAACTATCAAAAAATATAAAACTGCACACAGATAAAATTGGACATATTAAGTGATGATATTTCATAGTACCATCAATTAAATAAGCTTTAAATTTAAAATTATCCATTGGTATTAAAATAAATAATACTACTAAAAAAGTTATAGATAAATTTATATTTGTAATATATTTAAATTCACTTAACCATCTAGGTATTTTCTTTTTACCAATCAAATATACTAAATATATTGTTGAACATACCAGTGCAATTAGATTTGATTCTTCAGTATAATATTCAATTGCTATTCTATTCATATTATTATATGAAATAACAAAACCCATTATTTCAAATATAATTATTAATACATTTAATATTATAGAAACATTCTTGTTTTTCATATTAACTCCTTATATTCATAATTATAACAAAAATAATATTAAAAAACTACTTATTCAAGCAATCTTTGTTTTTGCTTATAAGTAGTATTGTAATAGTATTTTAGTTTTAATGATATTTCCTCTTCTTCAAGAGTATCAGCATTTCTATTCACTTCGTATATAAATATTGCAAGATACATTTTTATATCCATATATACTTTAGTTAATGAATGAGTTTGATCAAATGCGTAAATTATATCATCAGTACTCATTTCTTCATTTTCTAAATCAAAATCATAAAAAATACTTAATAGTTGATATCTTTTATCTTTAGGCATTTCATAATAACTATTAAATAGACTTTCAATAGCATCAACTATTTCACTTACTTTAGTAGTAATATCATCTTGACCATTTATAAAAATAACTTGTTTTCTATTTACTTTCATATTAACTCCTTATACTTTTTGTAAGTTCATTATATATTTGATATCCATTATTACTTAAAATATTTTCACTATCAACTTTATTAAAAAATGTTAGTAACTCTTCTTCTATTTCTGATTTAATATTTGCATATTCATATATAGGTACACATAAATAATTTTTATCATAATCTGAATAAAATCTCATATCATCAGTTGATAACATAACTTTATCTTTTCCAACTATTTTTGATATATATATTATATGTTTTAAATACTCTTTGCTTTTACTTTTAAATGAATTGTCTTTTGAATTAATAAAATGTACATTTGAAATTACTCCAACATAACCATTAACACTTCTAATACTCTTTAACTGTTTATCTGTTAAGTTTCTTTCTATATTACATAAAGTTCTTGAATTAGAATGACTTGCATAGCAAATTACCTTTTTATTATTCTTAATATTCTCTTTTATAACATCTATCATATCATAAAATGTTTCTTCATTTGCGTGAGATAAATCAATTCCAATTCCAAGTTCTATTGCTTTATTCAAAAAATTTTTACCAAGTTTTGTTAAATGTTTGTGAGTTCTTATTCCAGAACCATAAATATTTTCATTGTTCCAAACAAGTAATATAGATCTTAATCCTTCATTATATAAATCTTCTAATTCATCTATTTTAATATAGTCACAGCCTTCAATACTAAATATAAAATCTACATTAGGTAAGTATTCCAATAATATCTTTTTAGATATTCTAAACATTTGTAAGACAGATACATTTTTGTCATAATAATTTGGATGCAATTCATTTGCCATTTCTTTTTCGCTCATAAAATATAAATTAGCAAATATACATTTAACACCAGAAGAGATAATTTCTTTTGAATATTTTTTTATCAGACTATAATCATTTAATAAATAACATTTATAACATATACTAAGTAAATCATAATGAGTATCAACCATAATAACCTCTATTTATTAAAATTCTTTATATATTTTTCTGAATCTTCCCTAGTTTTAAATATAATAATATTTTTATCTTTATATTTATCTAGTAATTCATATATCTTTGGTAACTTTTCATTTGAAAAATTCAATATTTTTTGTTCAAAATCTTTATCAAGTTCACTCTCAACCCATGGAAGATCATCTCTTTTAGTTCCAACTCTTTTATTAGCACCACTTATACAAACTTCTGTTGGATAATCAAGTAAAAAGACAGTATCACATTCTTTTAATCGCATTTCAAGAGTTCTTTGGTAATTGCCATCGAGTATCCATTCATCTTTTTTAAATATGTCTTTTAGAATGTTATCAAAATCTTCTCTTGATATTTGGCTACCATCTTCTCTGTGAAAAATCATATCTAAATGATATAGTGGAATATTTGTTAATGCTTTAAGTTCTTTAGAAAAATAACTTTTTCCTGAGCCTGGGCAACCTATTACAATTACCTTTTTCATATAACATCTCCTTTTATTTATTATATCATATTATATAAAAAAAATAGGAACATAATTGAAGTGAACCCCAAATAGTTCACATAAATAAAAAGGAAGTCCAAGATTATTTTTTGGACTTTTTTGACTTTAATCTGGTTGTGTTGTAAAATAATATCCAATCTTCTACAAGTTTTTGGTATTCTTGTAAAGATGTGATATTATTATTGTGCAAGGTTTCTTTTTTTAAGATACCATGCCAACTTTCCATTGGTGAATCATCTATGGGCGTACCTTTTCTGGACATAGAAATAGTTATCCCATTAGATTTACAAATGGATTTGTATTCAAAAGATGTATATTGGAATCCTTGATCACTGTGAATGATAAGTCCATGTACATCTTTTCTTTTTGAAATAGCTTCATTCAATGTATCAACAACTAATTGATTATTATTAAACCTTGATATTTTATATGAAACTACTTTTCTATCATATAAATCTAAAATTGTAGATAAATATAACCGTTTGTTTTGAAATATCAAATACGTAATATCAGTTGTCCATTTTTGATTTGGTTTATCAGCTTTAAAATTTCTTTTTAATATATTAGGTTGAACATTTTCTTCAATTCTTTTATAAGTATTTGGTCTTGTTCTCTTTATATATTCCGGTTTTAAATAATATTTTTTCATTATTCTAACTACCTTTTTGTGATTAAATATTACACCATATTCAATCTTTAAGCCTTCAGTTATCCTTCGATATCCATATGTGCCTTTAGATTTATTAAATATATTTTTAATCATTAAATAATCTATATAATCTGGATCATCAGCATTCCTATATTTATAATAAGTTCGTCTACTTATTTCTAAAACGGCACACATATTTGAAAGTTTATATTTATTAATATATAAATTTATAAATGTTACTTTCTCTCTCGTTGTGCCTTTAGGAAGGCTTGGTATTTTTTTAATATTTCATATCTTTCTTTATAATCTATATTTTCTTCTTTTTTTCTACCTTTTTTATGATTTTTCATATCGTGATTTAAATGTTTATATTGATAAATCCACATATCAATCGTCTTATATGGAATATTGTATTCCTTTGATAAAGAAGCATAACCGCCATCACCATTTAAATATTTATTAATAATTTCCATTTTTAATTCATAAGAATATTTATTATATTTTTGACCTTTTTTTGCCACAAAAATAACACCTCACTTTCTTGAGATGTTATTTTAACAAATTTTCCTTTTTTTATAAAGTACCCAAAATGGGGTTCACTTCAT
>CAMKNB010000038.1 GCA_946414095.1 uncultured Mycoplasmatota bacterium | reverse complement strand
TCAAAATTTACCCAAAAACTTATTGTAAAAAATTCATCTAATATTACATTAGACCCACTCATTTTATATATAACAGAATCTTCTCCATTAAATGAAGCAGCATTTCCATTAAATACACCAAGTGAACTATAATCTACTAAATCTATATCATAATTTTCAGATTCTACTTTAGAACTCCAAACATTTTTTGTTAAATCTATAGGTCCAATATTTTTATTGAATCTAAGATTAACAAGAGCGTTATAAGTTTTACTCATTATTCCACCTCTTTAAATTTAATGGATGAAGGTATATGAAACCTTCATCCATTAGAATATTTAAATATTAGAAGTATCATAAATATTAAGTTTACCAAGCTCTACCAAATCTTTTCCAAGAATTTTTTCAATAGATTTTTGATTATTTAAGTAAACTCCACAATATGCATCAGTAACTAAAGATAATAAACTAGGCAAAAATTCTAAAGCTAATGCTGTTCCTGATCCATATAAAAACATCCATTTTTCAATAACTAATGATAATGTAAGCTTTTCTAACTTAAATAATTTAATGATTGTATCTACAAATCCAGGTAATGTTTCTAAATCATTTCCTTCTGATGCAATATTAAATATTCTTGCTTGAGATTCAGTAATACCAGATGCTTTGATAGCTATTTCGTTAATTCTATCTTCATCTGTCAATTGCATATGGTTTAATAAGAAATATTTTGAAGATAAATATAACATTTTATCTCTGTTTTCAGAAATAACAGAAATATTAGCAATATAATCAATTACATGCGTAAATAATTTACTAAATACTTTTGCACATAAAACAACTACATTTACTTTTTTACTAAAAGCATCAGGAATAGAATAATAAATCATATTATTCTTTGCAGTTATTAAATATGCCATTAAAGTATCTATTTTACATTTATAACGCTCATTATCTCTTTTAACTATAATTCCAGTGCAATCTATAAAAATATTTGGTTTTGAACCTTTATTTTTAATATCTTTTGCACAAAATACTCTAAGAGATCTTGGTAATGGATCTTTAGGATAAATTAAATGAGTATTTTTAGAAGTTAATACTTTTAATAAATAACTTGGTGCTTTAGATCTTTTTAATTCTAATGCAACGTCTTCCATAAATACTTGAGTATCTTTATCAATTCTTTCAGATTCCATTATAGCACTTGACATTACTTTTGTATAATTATTAAATTTAGAATATAAAAAACACTGATTAATAGCTTTATTTTTTCTATGTTCCTGCATGATATTTATATCCTTTCTTAAAATATTTTTTACTATGTTATTAGTATGTTTTTGGCTTTAAATAGCAATATAAACGTATACATACATTATTATTAAAAACACAGAAAGGTAGTAAGATTTATGGAATTAGAAAATAAATTTTTGAAATTATTAATGGAAGAATTTCCATCTGCAGAAAATAGCAAAGGTTTTAAACCAAATGATTATTATACATATAATGGATATAATGTACCCAGAGTTACAAAAATTTTAGATGAAACTATAAATGAAGGATATCTTATAAAATGGGCAAATAGTTTAGGATTTAAACAAATGGATTCCACTAAAGTTTTAAATGAAGCTGCTAATATAGGAACTAAAACTCATAATTATATAGAAAATTATATACAAGGAGAAAGTTTACCTCAATTATTTGATAGAGCTGTTATTAATTGTACTAATTCATTTAAAGAATGGTGGTGTACTTTAATAGCACACTACGATGTAGAAATACTCGGAGAAGAACAAAAATTATCTTGCCCATGGTATGGTGGTACATATGATTTATTATTAAAAGTAAACAATCAAAAAATTTTAGTAGATTTTAAAACTTCTAATAAAGTTAATTATAGATATTTTCTTCAATTGGCTGCATATAGATATTTAATTAATTTAAATATGGGATTTGATTTAAATGGGTTTCTTATTTTAAGATTATCTAAAGATAGTATATATAGTGAAGAAATATATGCTGATATGTTAATAGAAGAAGATGCACAATTTATGCAATATTGTTCAGATACATTTTTTGCATTACTAAACTCATATTATCAGGTTAACAGAACTAAATATTATTTTAATAAGTTATCTAAGAGATATGAAAGTGAGATGGTAATCTAATGAATAATCAATATAGAATTTCTACAAAATTAATGGATTTACTAGTAATTGTATCTGAAATAGGAGATAAAGTAAAAATTAAACCTATTACACGTATTATTGCAAAATTTATGATATGGGAATTTAATATTAATTTAAATGATTATCTTCGTAGAACTACATTGGAATATATTATTTATGATTTTGCTGTCACTGTTTATTGTATGGGATTTGGTACAACTGAAGGAAAATTAACTCATATACGTCATAAAATTGATCCAGATTTAAAAGATTTAGATTATGGTATTAAATATAAACTTATAACAGATAAGAATGAAGTAATATCATCTATTCATTTGGATATATGGACTAAAGATAAAATGGCTCAAATAATTTTAGATTTATCCAATACTTCTACTGGAGTTTTTATTAATACTATTAGATGGTGTTACAAAGATGAACAATCTGGAAAATTTATGGTATATTCTAGAGCTAACGAAATTCTTAAATGTAGAGATGAACTTAAAAGCATTTTAATAAATATAATCTATACATATATAAATTATATCATAAAATGGATTTTAAGAGATTATATTTAACAAGAATCACCCATAGCGTAACTAGTACGCTATGGGATCATCTTTCTTCGATTCTAGAAATTTTTTATCTACAATAAAATTATGATATTAATTTTCGCTATTAAAATTAACCTTATATTTCACACGCTCCCCGATTATCGATGGGACTCTTAATTACAAAAATAAATTTTATAGCTAAATCGTAATCATAATTATTGCTCTAAATAATATTATAGTAATGTTGAATTCAATAATATATTATAATTTAGACAATAGTAAAAACCTTAAAGGAGGTTTATTTTTTATGCTGAATGGTATGTTTATAGAAGCACATATTGCTGATTTACATTTTGGTGCAATGGAGCCAAATGAACAATATAAGATTCTTAAAGAACAATTTTTAGATAAATTATATGAAATTCCAATATTAGATATAGTTAGTATTTGTGGTGATATTTTTCATCATAAATTTATGGCTAATTCTAATGTAGTATATATTGCAAGTTATTTTATAACTCAATTGATTTCTATATGTGAACAAAAAAATACAACTTTATTAATTTTGAGTGGTACTTATTCACATGATGCAGATCAAATAAAATTATTTTATCCTTTAGCAGAACAAGTTAAAGGAAGAGTAGATGTAAGAATAATAGAAGAAGCAAGATTTGAATATGTAAAAGGAAAAAAGATTCTTTGTATACCTGAATTATATGGTAAAGGTAAAACTTATTATGAAAACTTGTTATTTGGACAAGGACCATATGATATGTGTATTATGCATGGTACTTATGTAAATAGTGTATACGGAAAAATTGTTCCAAATTTGGATGCTGAAAGAGAACCTATATTTTGCATGAATGATTTTAATTTATGTTTAGGACCAATTATTTCTGGACATATTCATCAACCACAATGTTATGATAAACATTTTTATTATTGTGGTTCACCATATAGATGGCAATTTGGAGATGAACCAACCAAAGGATTTATTTGGTTATTACAAGATACTGTTAGTCACACTTATGTGGTTAAATATGAAGAAATTATTTCAGATAAGTATATAACATTAAATCTAGATGATTTGATTGATAATAAACCAGAGGATACAATTTCTTTTATTAATAATTATAGAGAAAAAGAAAATATTAAATATATAAGAGTAGTATTTACTAAAAGTAATTTAGCAAATATAAATGTAATAGATACATATTTTAGAAATAATAAATTTGTAGATATAGTTAATAATTCAAAAAATGATAATGTAGTAAAAACTATAGATGAAGTTCAAGAAAAATATAATGAATTCGAATATATTTATGATAATAATATGACAGCTGAAGAAAAACTTGTTAGATATATAAATGACTGTAAAGGGTATGTAATGTTCACAACTGAAGATCTAGTCAATATATTAAAAGATTTATGACAATACATTCTCATAACACAAAAAAATTATTGACTGGATGAAAGTGAAGTGATAAAGATTGGCTAATATAGATAGAAAAAATAAATATAATTCATTATCTAAAAAAGATAAAAATAAATTATTTATGAAATTTAATCTAACCAATTTAAATGCATTTTGTTCGTATGTATTATCAGAAAATAAATCTGTTCATAGAAGTGGGTTATCTAATTTAAGAACGTTATTGTCTGGTGTAGATGTAAGTGTATTTGAAGGTAATAAACAATTAGAAGATAGATATAATTTTTGTTTAGATGCATTAAATTCAAGATTAGATAAAAATTTATCTAGACGAGATTTTATAATTAATGATGTATTAGGTGTTATTGGTAATAAATATCCAGATTTAGATATAAATAGTTTTAGTGAAATTAATACTGATTCAATAATTTGGATAGAATCGGAATTAATTGCAAAATGTTTAGATGCTAGTTTATTAAATAATGAAGTTATTGATTTATGTAAAACATGTCAAAATTATATAAATGCACCATATGAAGATAAAGGAGCTATTTTAGATACATTAGGGTCTAAAATAGAGTCCATACATTCTCAAAGAAGAAGAAATCATATAGATGAAAATGAAGATAGTATTTTTATATTATCTAAGCCTATTGATTCATTACATAAAATTTGGGAACATCAACAAAGTCCAGCTTATAAATTGAGAACTGGTATTCAATTATTAAATAAAATATTAGGTGGAGGATTTGAAGGTTCTAGAGTATACTGTTTTTTCGGATTACCTGGTGAAGGAAAAACAGTTACATTATTAAATTTATTATTACAATTAAGAAAATATAACTGGGATTATGAATGTAAAGATAAAACTAAAAAACCATGTATAGTATTATTAACTATGGAAAACTTTATTAGAGAAGAAGTTCAGACTTTATATAATATAGCTATAGCTAAAAATGATATTGGTGATAAATCAATAGAAACTATTATAAATGAAGTACTGTCTATTACAAGTTCAGATTATGCTGGAAATGTTAGTAATATAGATATTATAATTAAATTTAAACCTATTAATTCTGTAGATACGGATTATCTTTATAAATTAACAGATGATTTAAATGATTCTGGGTATGAAGTAATCTGTATGATTCAAGATTATATTATGCGTATTAGACCAGTTGAAGGTAATAATGCGGATGAACGTATTAGATTAGGTAATATTATAAATGAATTTAAGAATTATGCAATGTATTATAATATTCCAGTAATAACAGCATCTCAGTTAAATAGAGTTGCGGCAACAACAGCGGATAATAATAGAAATGATGGTAAATTTGATAATATGGTTGATAAAATTGGTAGAAGTAATATAGGTGAATCTTCTAGAATTGATATGAATCTTGATGCTTCCATTATTCTTTTACCGTGTGAAGAAGAAGATAAATCTAAATGGATGAGTTTTAAGTTAACAAAAAAGAGATATAATGCAGAATTAGATTTAGCAGATTATTCATTCTTTCACCCATATGATACATATTTACGAGCTAAGTTAATGGAAGATTTTGGTAGAGCAGCACCATTGTCTAAACATCAACTAAAATATGATCCAAATAATCCAGTTTCAAAAATTGGAAATAAAAAGAATAAAGATAGTAAAAAAGAAACAAAAGCTAAAGCACCTGCAGATCCCAATGATCCGGCAAGGTTTGGAATTAATAAAACGCTAGAGCAAGGGGAACCGGAATCTTCAAAAACTGACTCTAATATTTTCCCAGGAGGAGAACAAGCTTTACAATATAAAAATGCAGAAAATTTTGTAACAGCAGTACAAGTTTTTGCAGATGAAGAATTGAATCCTCAATTGGAAGAACGTATTATTAATGATATTTGGAAAGGATATGAAGAATATCGTCCAAAAAGGAGGAATAATACGTAATGGATATAAGATTAAATTATTGGTTTCATGCTAAACCTTGCCCTAAATGTGGAAATATTAGTTGTTCGTTGTTTAGAGAAATAGATATTAGAAACAATATTCCATTAATAAACTTTAATCCAGTATCAAGTTATTCAGAAATGATGTGGTTTAAAGTAAAATGTGATGCTTGTGATTATACAAGTAATCATTCTAATACTGAAGAAGGTGCAATATATAATTGGAATGAGGATAGAAATCGAAAAAATAATGAACATTAAACTAAATTTATACAAAAAGTTCAGAGTGGAATTATTCCACTCTGAGCACTTTATTTTTTAAATGAACTGAATTATATTCTTCTATACTAGATCTTTCGCCTCTAATAATATCAGAAATAAAAGAAAACATATCGGATTTAGATATTAATAATATTGGATTGATATCTTTAAATTCTTTTACATTACATATACCATTTAATAAAAGTATTAAATAATACAAATCAGTAGAACCATATACATCAGCAGATAATAATTTTGGTTTATAATTGTATTTTCTTAATTCTTCATCGTTAAGATATATATGAGTAGATAAACTTTTTAATTCTGGAAGATAATCATCTATTACATTTTTCATACAATAATGAATATTATTACTTTTTTCAGCAAAACACCAAGTATCAAATGTTGGTGCAGAACTTACATCTCCAGCATTAATAAATTCTTCTAATGTATGTGAATATATTGGATTTTCGTTACCATTATAAATCATACTTTGAGTATACATTAAAATTCTCCTCCTACAATTATAGGTTTAGTGATATCACCACTTGAAAATGATACTAAAAATCTTGTACCAGGTGGAATATATTTAAGAGGATATCTTCTAGACACCTCAAATGGAACTTCTAATTTTACTACAGATGCTGTATTAATTGTACCAATTGGTACATTGCTCGGATCAGCATTTAATAAATTAGATTTAGATAAAGTGGTTTTTTCTATCATATTAGTATTTTCTTTTAAACCTACTAATGATTGTAATCTAAATACTTGTTGACCAGGTTCGTATTTATTACATACAGTTAATAATATTGCTATTACACTATTAGAATACTCTTCCATAATTTAAATTACTCCTTATTTATATATTATATTTATAATATTGTTAAGGATAATTAAAAAGGAGGATTTTACAATGAGTATATATTATGTGAAAAACTGGGATATTAAAAGGTTTGAATTTATTATTTATAGAAAAAGAAATAATATTAAACAAAAAGACTTGTCTAAATACTTGCATGTATCATCAAATACAATATCTTGTATTGAATTGGGATATATAACTCCTACTGTTTCATTTATGAATGAAATGAATAATGTAATTGAAAGGTTAATTAAATTAAGAAATGAACAACAGACTTAGGTCGATTGATAGGTGTTTTTCAAAAATGTATAGGAAAGATATTCAAAAACAAAGAAGGATTAATCGTGGATTATCTTTAGGATTTGAATTAATAGATAAATTTTTACAAAATGGTGGAATTTTATCTAAATATATAACAAGATATACAGATGTAGTATTTAGGACAGACAATATTATAGTAGAAAATTGTTTTTATGTATTTTTTACTATGTGTTTGGATGATCCAGTATTAGTACAAGGTATAGTAAATCTTATTAATAGATATAAAGATTATTTAGAAAGAATAGATACTATATATGCTCAACATTTGTTGAGATATGGTAATTCAGAAGCTATTGAAGCTTTTGCTCCGTATTTGTTACAAAATAGAGATGACGGTGTAATAGATTTATATATGGAATATGCGGTTAAACATAGACAAAAACAGCTAGGAAAAAAAACAATTAAAATTATCGAAAATATTTTATATAAAGATAATGTGTTTGTTATAGTTAAAGGAGTAACTAATAATGGCAAAAAAAGATGAAATTAAACAAGAAAAATATTATGCCTTAAAGGAATCTAATTCTATAGAATTTTCCGAATTAATGATTCAAAGACTTGGGTTAGAAACAGATGAAGATACAGGATATTTATATTTTGATTCAGATGATGATAATAATAAAATTATAACATTTGGTATGCTTGATTATTTTGTATTTGATGGATTTAAATTTGTATCTTTTGAAAATAAAGATATTGCAGAAGGTAATCCTAATTCAGTTAAAATTTTTGATCCATATAATGATATAAATCTTGTTAATTTCTGCGTAACTTGGTTTCTTCATAATATTAAAGGTATAGATGTGAATAATAGAGTTCAAGAAATAGCTGTATCTAATAATAAAATGAATGATCCTGGTAAAGGTATTATTGTATTTTTTAAAAGAAATATGATGGATAAATCTATTAATGATATAGGTTTAGAAGATATAATGAATAATGGTATTATTGAAGGTAACACTTATAATAGAGATTGTTTAAAATATATGGATTTGATCTTTTTATTAGATGAAGCAGCACCTCCGGAATATATGGCATTACGTAATCTTGATATGGTATCATTTGATGATTTTAAAGTATAAAAATTATTAAAAATAGATATTATATATAAGAATATCAATAAAGATATTCAAAAGGTAATAATTAGATAAAGGAGGATACGATAATGAATTTATCAAATGGATTAATGAATGTAGTTCAAATTGTAGATGATCAAGGGGTACCAATCCCTCAACAATCTACAGAAAAGACGTACTTGTTACTGATGTATGCTGATAAGACTGATGAGGATTCGTATGAAACTCAGCATTTTGAAGTAACAACGGGACGCTTTATAACAGCAGAAACCATTCTTAGATGGATGGAAACTTATGAGTATGGACGTGTGGATATTTTTAGATCTGTAGTTGTATCTGAGAAATCAGATAATTTTACAATTAAAAATATTTCGTTTTATACTTTCTTAAGACATTGTATTGAACATGGAGTTCCTATAGGAATTAGAGAACCAAATGGTTCTCCATTAACTGTTGAGGACATAAATCAATTTGTAATAAATGAATATGATGATTTATGTCAAGACATGAAAATTGACGGTGAGGACGACTTAGATAGATTTTATGAAGCCGATGGAAATTACCGTCAGTATATTCCTAACCATTAATTGATAATTAAATAATAATAATTGGTGCTACTATGATTTAATAGTAGCACCATAAATTTTTTTAATAAAAAGGAGTGATAAAATAAATGGCAAAAGGAAAAAGACAACAAAGAGGATCATCATTTTTTGATCCTTTAATTCAAAAGTATAATGGTAATATATTTAAAGCTCCAGATATAGAAATATCTGATAAAATTCCCAGGTTATTAAAAGATATCGTATGTGGTAATTTAGATACTGTAAAATATATGCAGTATTTTTCACCAAAAATTGTATATTATTTATATGGATATACTTGTAGTGAATTTAATAAAGCAGCTCTTATGTGTAATATTATACAGTTTTATTGCACATATAATTCGTATGATCACGATGCTGAAATTATTCGTAAAAATTATGTTGAAAAATATAAAATTTATGAAATTATAACTCCACTTATGCATGAATTTTATTTAACTGGTAATGTAGATATTCTTAAAGTAATACCAGCTAAATTAAGACAAACTCCTGTGCGTTCAATTTTCTCTTAATTATTTTTAAAATAATGATAACAATATCGTAATGCTAGAATCATTAAAGATTCAGTACGATATTTTGTCTTATTTTAAAAGAAAGGTGAAATTGATATTATGGAAAAAGATCTTACAATTAAAATTAGAGATAACCTTAGAAAAATCAAAGTATATGATAAAAAAAGAGATAAAGAAATTCCAGTACCTTTAGTTATCCGTTTAGATAACGAGACATATGTTTATGAACGTTATGCTGATATTTTGTGGGATGATGAAGAAGGAATTGGATATTATTTCCATTATAATCCTAATACAGGTGTAGCTCCTATTATGATAGGAAGAGATAAAATCGAAGTTCCAGTAGAACTTGGAGCATTTGATTATGAAGAAATTCAGGAAATTAAAGCTTTACTTGGTCCTGAAAGTTTAGAGTCAGCTTTTAAAATGCTTGATTCTACAAATGCAAAACCGCATTATATGGATGAATATCCTGATTTTACAGAAACTATGAAACAAAAAATTCGTAAGAAATATCTTAAAGATACTATGCCAGATATGGATACGAATTTCTATGTAAAACCGTATAATAAATAAGTCTAATATATATTTTAAATATATATTATATATCAGAATCCATTTCCCATAAATGGGTTTAGTACTAAATCAATTTATTAAGGAGGAATTAATTATGGGAACTAATTATTTCGCACCCTATGGGTTCGGTGGTGCAGGGTATACGATGGCTCAACCTGGAGCTCCATTCAATAACCCTGCTCCAAACATGCCTATGAGAGTTATCTTAACTCCTGAAGAGGCTCAATTTTTGAAAGAAAATTATGGAACTAAAGATGGTTTCTATGTTCCACCCGACAAAAGAGAAGAAATTGCTTCTCGTTGTGTTCATAAGTATCCTAATGGACAGATTGCATTATCTGGACCCGATGCTAATGGCGAGAGAGAATGTCAGGTATGTCATGAAAGATTTCATCTGTATGAGCCTGATGAAGTAAGTCAGGAAGAAGTTGAACATCATTTCAAGATTACCAATGATTTGTTGCAAACCATTAAAACCTATAAAGGTGATATTGATCCTGAAATTGGTAGAAGTATTTATCCTTATAATACCATTCTGAAACAGGGTGGTAGAATGTGGAAAAATGCTATTGCTTATATTACTCGTATGGGTGGTGGACCTACCTTTGGTTATAACACTGGTATGGCTCCTAGTGCATTATACAATACTATTGCCGCTGGTGGATATGTATATCCGAATAATGGACAGATGTATCCTTATCCTGTAGATCAGTTTGGTAATCCTATTCCTGTAGCACCACAGGCACCGTTTATGCCTCCTGTAAATCCTCAGCAGGCAGCACCTCAATATGCACCTCAGTATGCAGCACCTCAGCAGATGCCTCAAGCTCCGGTAGCACCTCCGTATCAGGCACCTCAAGCTCCTCAGGCACAACCTCAGGTAGCACCTCAGTATTATAATCCTAATGTAATTCCTGGTTATGTACCTTATGGAATGGCTCCTCAGCCTCAAGCTCCTGTAGGATATGCTCAGACTGCAAATCCTATTGGTCATGTACAAGCACAGCAGATGGCAGCACCTCAGGAACAGCAAGCTCCTGCAGCAGCTCCTAAAACTACAACTGTACGTATGAAAAGTCCCGATGAAGAATCTAATTTTAAAGGATAATTAAATCCTTTTAGAACTATTATTTAACTATGAAAATAATTATGCAAGATATCGGGCGGGTATCTTTATATTAATATATATTAGTAAACTATATCTAGTTTTAGAAGTAACAGAGGGTACTGGTTGATCCAGTACCCTCTTAAATTATTATTTTTATTTTTATAATTAATTATTTTTATTACAACTTAATTAATACAATGATTATATATTATAATATTGATATAATTTAATACTTTTAAAAGGAGATAAAAATGGTTGATTATAACAATGAATTAGTTAAAAAATACTAAAGGAGGTAATACTATTGATTGATTATAAGCAAAGTGTAAATGAATATAGTAAGAATATAAAAACATTAGAAAATCAAGCATCTCATATTCGTAAACGACCTGGTATGTGGATAGGATATCAAGATTCTCGTGGTTTTATAAATATGATAAGAGAAATACTTCAGAATGGGTTTGATGAAATAGAAAAAGAATTATCTCCAGCTAATAAATTATGGGTAGAATATTATGAAAAAGATAAGATGATTGTAATAACTGATAATGGTAGAGGAATTCCATTTCAAGATATGTACAGAATATTTGGAATGGGTAGAACATCTTCTAATTATGATAAACAAAAAGGTGAATTTAGTGCAGGAACTAATGGTTTTGGTTCATCTATAACGTGTGCATTATCTAAGCAATTTACTGTAATATCATACTTATGTAAAGAATATTCTATTACAGGAAAGTCAGAAGCTAGAATTATTGAATTTCATAAAGGAATTCCTGATTATAAAGAATCAAAATATTATCCAAATAAAGAAAATTTTCAAGGAACTAGAGTAGAATTTATTCCAGATGAAGAAATAATTAAAAATATAAATACTACATGTGAAGATATTTTAAACCTTATTAATGTTTTATTACCATTATCAAAAATAGGTTCTAAAGTAGATTTTCATGGAGAAAAAATAAATGGTAAAATTATAGATTTATCTTTATCTAATGATTTAGGTATATCATCATTTTTATATAATAAAAAATTTAAACCTATTTGTTCACCAATTCATATAGAAAAAATTTCTGATGATATGGCAATAGAAGTATATTTTACCTGGAATTTAGATGGATTAGATGAAAATGAAAGTATTATATCATTCGCAAATATGTGTCCAACTATTAGTGCAAATAGCACTCACGTAGAAGCATTTTTGGATGCAGTTACTACATACTTTAGAAATTATATGAATAAGATAGTTTTAGCAAATAATTCTAAAATGTCATGTATATCCAATGATATAAAATCTGGTTTAAAAGCTGTAGTTACATCAAAAATGTTAAATGCTGTTTTTACAGGACAAGCAAAAGAAGTATTAGGAAGTCCAGAAATAAAACCATTTATGAAAGATGCTATAATTGAAGGATTAGATAATTGGTGTAAAAATAATGCTAATGATTTACAAAAATTAACTAAATTCTTTAAGGATGTAGCTAGTCTTAGATTAAAAACAGATACAACTAAAATACAGATGTTAAAATCTAATGTATCTGTATTTAATGATTTACCATCAAAATATGAAAAACCTTCTGGAAGAACTAATTTGGAATTTATATTAGTAGAAGGTGATTCTGCAATGAGTCCTTGTAGAGTAGCAAGAGATCATACTAAACAAGGATTATTACCCTTAAGAGGTAAAGTTAAAAATGCTATGACTTGTTCTAAAGAAGAATTCTTTAAGAATGAGGAATGTAAAGCAATTTATACAATACTTGATTGTGGTGAAGGTAGAAGATGTGATGTAAATAAATGTAAATTTGAAAAGATTATATTCTTAGGTGATGGTGATTACGATGGTCTTCATATTAGAAATCTTTTGTTAAAAATGTTTTTAGTATATTATAGACCATTGGTAGAAGCTGGTAGAGTATATGCAGCAGTACCACCATTATATAGTATTCCTTTGAAAAATGGAGATAGACAATATTTTACAAATAAATCTGATTTTGTTCAATATGTATATAAGACATTTTCTAAATCGAATATTGTAAAAGACTCAAGTGGTAAAAAAATAAGTGATGAAAAAGTAGTAGATTTACTTACTGATAATATTAATTATGTATCTGATATGGATGTATTGTCTAAGAATCATGCAATAGATCCAAATTTATTAGAATTCATTTATAGTAGAATATTATTAGAAGAAAAATTAAATAGAATTCAAAAAGAAGCTAAAAAGATATATCCATATCTTGACGTTAAACAAGATAATGGTAAAATGGTATTAGATGGATTGGTAAATAATGGTGTAGAAACTGTTATATTCCATGAATCTATGCTTAAAGATTGTAAAGATTCAATAGCGCATTATGTAATGAATAGTGATCCTAATGGATATTATCTTAATGATAGAAAGGTATCATTATTTGAATTAATGCAAGAGTTTAATGAATATATACCTCCAAGATTAACC
>CAMKNB010000037.1 GCA_946414095.1 uncultured Mycoplasmatota bacterium | reverse complement strand
ATAGTATGAATAATAATGGATTTAATCCAAATGATAATCAAATGAATAACAATTTCAATAGTATGAATAATAATGGATTTAATCCAAATGATAATCAAATGAATAACAATTTAAATGGTATCGATAATAATGGATTTAATCAAAACGATAATCCAATGAATAATAATTTTAATGGTATGAACAATAATGGATTTAATTCAAACGATAATCCAATGAATAGCAATTTAAATGGTATGAATAATAATGGATTTAATCCAAATGATAATCCAATGAATAGTAATTTCAATGGTATGAATAATAATGGATTTAATCCAAACAATCCTCCAATGAATAACAATTTCAATGGTATGAATAATGGACAAATAAATGGTAATTATTATCCAAATAATAAAAATGGTAATACTAAGACTAGTATATTTCAAAAATACAAGTTATTGTTTATCGTATTAGCCATTGTTATAGTTATTGTTATATGTGTTGCTTTTTCTAAAAATGGTGATGATACTAAAACAGTTGATCATAATAGAAATATTGATTATGATAGACTAATTATGATTTATATGGTTGGATCAGATTTAGAGTCTGGACTTGTTGGTGCTGGTACACTTGACTTAAATGGTATTGATTATAATACGCTTGAGGGCAAAAATACTAAAGTAATTGTTATAGCAGGTGGATCTAAAAATTGGAAGAATAATTATGTAGATATCAACTCTACTTCAATTTATGAGTTAACTTCAAATGGATATAAGATTGTTAAAAGCCAAAAGCTTTTAAATATGGGAGATTCAAATGTTTTTAAGGATTTTCTAAATTATGGATATGAAAACTACGCAGCTAATAAATATGATTTAATTTTTTGGAACCATGGCTTAGGAGTGCTTGGTGGTGGAAGTGATGAATTATCTGGTGACTTCTTATCACTTCAAGAAATGGGAAATGCATTTAATAAAAGTTACTTTAAAGATAATAATAAATTAGAAGTTATGATATTTAGAACTTGCTTAAATGGTACTATAGAAGTAGCAGATACACTTAAAAAACACGCAAATTATCTAGTAGCTTCTGAAGAAAAGACTTGGATGTATAAAGGTAATAATATTTTAAAAGTAGTTAACAGTTTTGATTCAAAAGATGATGGAAAACAACTTGGTATTAAGTTTATTGATGGTTACATGAGTTATATCAATATAATGAATACAAGTTTTGGATATTATACTTATAATACTTATGGATTATATGATTTAAATAAACTTGACAAATTAGAACAAAGCTTATCAGATTTCTTTAATAGTATTAATATTCAAAATAATTTCATACAAATTGCAAAAGTAAGATCAGTTATATTACAATATGCAAAAGAAGATGATCCTACATATGATTCAGTAGATATTTATAACCTTATTAATAATTTAAAATCTTTATCACCTGATAAAGCTCAGAAAGTATTAGATACGTTTAATGAAACTGTTTTATATAGCAAAGCAACTGATAATAATTCTAAAGGATTAAGTATATATTTCCCTTATTTTGGAGAGATTTATATGAAGAATAGAATCATAAATGACTTTTATTCATTTGATGGACTAAAAGATTATAAGAAATTTATTACATCATTTAGTAATATTCAAAACTCTAATAAAACACCAATGAGTCTTGCTGGTAATGCTACTAAAGCTTTATATAATAGTTCAAAGAATGAAACAGATTTCCAATTAAATTTAACTGATGAACAATTATCTACATTTAGCAAAGCTCGCTATATTGTATTTGAAAAAGAAGATGATAATAATTACTTCCCTGTTTATTCAAGTAATGACATAATAACTGAAGAAAAAATATTAAAAGCAAATTTCAAAGATAAACAATTAAAGTTTGTAGATAAATCAGATAAAACAGAACAAATAATTACTTTAAATGAAGAAGAAATAACAGATGATTATATTTTATATAATGCATTTGCATTATTAAGTAATTATAGCTTTGATTATACTGGAGAAGATTTGAAAATATATCAAGCAAAATTAATATTAAAGCTTGATAGAAAAACTAATAAAGTATCAGTTGTTAGTGTACTTATTAGAGGTGAAAATAGTAAGGATAATGATGATACAGTTGGTTCATTACCATATAATGTTGTTGTTGATTTAAATGATTATGAATATATAACATTCACTACTACAAAATATATTGTTACTAATGAAGATGGAACATATTCTAATAACTGGAAACATGAAAATCTAGATGCTTTACAATTAAAAACAAAAGATATAAAATTTGAATTAGAAGATTTTAAAAAGAAAAAAGAATACTATGCAGCATTTATGATTTGGGATATATATGGAAATGTTTCTTATTCAAATTTAGTTAAAATAAATAAAAAGTAATCAAATGATTACTTTTTTATTTTGTACTAATTAAACTAAGATTTTTTTATCTTTATCTTCAACACTAGCATAAGATTTTGGTTCATACTCTCCGAACTTTAATGCAGGCATACAAGCATATGTAAGCATTTCATTATAGATAAGAGGTATTAATTCATTGCCAAATGACAACGTTGCAAGCCTATCATACTCTTTTAATGTATCTACTGCATAATTATTAGCTACATTACTCTTAATATCTTCTAAATTCTTCATTTGAGCTTGCCAATAAACATCAACTACATTTAAGAATTTAATTTTAATATCATTTAAATATCTAGCTAATTCTTTAGTAGATGTATTATTTTTATCAAAATTAGATTTTAATCTTAAATATATAAAATTAGCAATATTCTGAGCATATTCTTTCTTGTCTGGACTATAACAATCTTCTACTTGTATTAAGTGTCCTACTAATCTCTTCATTTCTTCTTCATCACAATTATTTACAAGATAAGTTGCATACTCAGAAATAACTATTCTAACATTGTCTAAAAATTTTTTTGGATCATAGTTTAATATGTTATTTCTCATCTTGTATATATGATTCTTTTGTCTTGAAAATACCACATTTAACTGTTCAAATATTCTTCTATTTTGTTTATCTAGTTCATCTTTTCTTCTTAATGCCTTATTTACAGCCTTGATAACTTTAGAATTATTTATTCTTCCATCACCAGATTTATATAGTTTTACAAGTGTTTTTGTATCAATATATAGTTTTATTAATTCATCTTGTAAAGAACTAAAATATTTTGTCTTGCCTGGGTCTCCTTGTCTTCCAGCTCTTCCTCTTAATTGACTATCTATTCTTAAACTCTTATTTCTTGTTGTACCTATTACATATAAGCCACCAAGACTTCTAACTTCATCATTAATTTTAATATCTGTTCCACGACCAGCCATATTAGTAGCTATTGTAACAGAACCTTTTTCACCTGCATGAGATATTATTTCGTTCTCATTTTCTTCATTAGTTGCATTTAATAATCTATGAGTTATTCCTTCACTCTTTAATAAGTCTGATAGTTCTTTACTTTCCCCTACACTTGTAGTACCAATAAGTACTGGTTGTCCTTTTTTATTAGCAGAAATAATTTCTTTTATTATTGCTTTATATTTTTGCTTTTTAGTAGCATATACTTCATTTTCTTCATCTTTTCTAATATTAGGTTTTCTAGTTCTAACATCATATGTTTCGAAGCCATACAATTCTCTAAACTCTTCTCTAGCACTAGTACCAGTCATACCTGATACTCCGCCTTCATACAAGCTTAAAAAGTCTGGATAAGTACACATAGCTAATGTGTCAGTTCTTTTAGTTTTTTCTATTTCGTATCCGCCTATTTCCCCTTTGTATGTTTCGACAGCTTCAATTGCTTCTTGCATTCCATCAACATATTTACTTCCATGCTTATATCTACCTGTATTTTGATCAACTAACATTACCTTATATTTACCATTAGATTTTACAAGTTCATAATATTTTTCTTTGGAATAAGTATGTTCTGCTTTAATACAATCTTGTAATGCAGATATTCTAATTTGATATTCTTCTTCACTTACACCACTAGATATTTCATCTAATAGTCTTCTTGAAAATATTACATCTTGTGTATCTTTTACATAAGCATATTCTTCTTCTTGTACACCTTTTATATATTCATATTCACTAAAGAATTTTTCTTTTTCTCTTCCTCTTAAATTAACTTGATTAAATATCTTATATGTTAATGGATGCTCTCTTACTCCTTTTTTTCCAAACATAAATTCAGCTGCCCATTTATAGGCATTTAATTTCATTTGTTCTTTTTGATTTACGTAATCTTCATATTCTTTAGATAATCCACGTGGTCTACCACTTATCTTCAATGGATTATTAGCTTGATCAATAAGTAAATCATCTGCTTCATCAACAATTGCATAACCAAATGGTCTAGTTATATTTATATCATCTTTATTTGTAACAGTATTGTCATCTAAATAATCAAATGCTATATTTGTTGCTGTGGAAAATACAATGTCGCATTTATAAGCTTGTTGTTTTCTATGTTTATATATATTTCTTTCAGCAGGACTTTTTCCTTCAACACTTCTTCTACTAGGAACAAATCCACTTGTAAAGCCTAGTAATCCAAATACTTTTCCATTAGATAATGCATCTCTTCTAGCAAGGGCATCATTAGATGTCATAATGTGTACACCTTTCCATTTAGTTGGGTCTTCATCTTTAGTAGCATCAAGTGCATTTAAATAACCTACAAGTATTTGAACAAGTGTTTTTCCTTCACCAGTTTTCATTTCGGCAATTATATTTTCACGATTTTCTCCATCAATTTTATTTCCAAGCATAGCTATTCCAGCTTCTACCTGTACATCATAATGAAACATTCCTAAACGTCTTTTAGTAGCTTCTCTTACAAGTGCGATGGCATCAGGCATAATATCTTCGATAGATTCACCATTTCTAAGTCTTTTTCTAAACAAATAGGTTCTTGCCATAAAAGCAGCTTGTTCATGAGTCACTCTATATTCAACACCATATTGTCTTATTGTTACCATGCTTTGATCATCTGTTATAGATTCATATTCACCTTTTAAAGCATTTACTTTATCAACGTAATCCATAATTTTTTTTTCATTTCTTTTAGTATAATCACTAAATATATTTGCCATATAATCACCTATTCTACACTAATAAATATATCATTTTTAATACTTTAATTCAATATTAATATTAAATACTAAGCAAAATCATATTATAAATTATTAATTGATATATATTATTTCTTTTTTCTACTTTAGCATTTATTTTATATACATTATTTTTTTCTATTTCAAATAGTTTTTTATATTGTTCTGGAAATATAATTCCTTCAATAGTTGCATGTTCATCACTTAGTTTTAAAAAAGACATTTTATCATTATTTTTAGTTCTTATTGTATTAATACTTTCAACAAATAATATCGTTGTTATAGTTTTATCAAAATAGTTTTTATAATTTTCAAGTGTTATTGTATTACTTCTATCATATTTAGTAACTGGATGATGTGATAAATAAAATCCATAATTTTTAATCTCATTATCTATTAATTCTTTATCACTATAATCATTAGTTTTATCAAATATAGGCGGATTATCAAGAGTTAAATTTAAATCTTTACAAAGACTTACATAATTTAATACTTCATCAATGTTTTCTATAATTTGTTTTTTATTAATATTAAATTCATCAAAAGCACCACACTCAATTAATGATATAACTACTTTCTTATTAACACTTTTACCATAGCATCTAATCATAAAATCATAAAAAGATTTAAATAATCCTTTATTTCTTTCTTCTTCTATTTCAACACAAACATTTAATGCAATTGATTTAATAATACTAAGTGGAAAAACTAATTTATTATTATTGATAATAAAATCATAACAAGATTTATTAATACTAATATTTTCAAAATCAATACCTAATATTTTAGCTTCATCTATATATTCCTTTAATTTTTCAGCTTGTCTATTCATATTAAGTAAATTTTTCATGAAATATTTAGTATAATTTATTTTTAAATATGCCATTTGAAAAGCAACAAGTGAATATACTACTGAGTGTGATTTATTAAATCCATAATTTGCAAATTTTATTATCAAATCATATAGTTTAATACCAATACTCTCATCATATCCTTTTGATTTAACACCATTTATAAATTTATCTTTTTCTTTTAGTATTATATCTTCTTTCTTTTTAGACATTGCTCTTCTAATAATATCTGCTTCACTATATGAGTATCCACCAATACTTCTAAGTATTTCTAAAACTTGTTCCTGATATATGATTACTCCATAAGTACTTTTTAGTATTGGTTCTAATTCTTTTATTAGATATTCTGGTTTCTTTTTACCACTCTTACAAGCAACATATTCACCAATCATTTCTCTAGGACCAGGCCTATATAATGCTATTGCATCTACTAATGTATTAAAATTATCTACTTCTAAACTCTTTAAAAAGCTTTTCATACCTTCACTTTCAAATTGAAATATTCCAGTTGTATATGCTTTTTTAAATAAATATAATGTTCTTTTATCATTTAAATCAATTTTATCTATATCTATTAAAATACCATCTTTTTTAATATCATTTACAATATTAGAAATAGTATTTAGGTTTTTAATTGATAAAAAATCCATTTTTAATAGTCCTAAGTCTTCTATATATTCTTTACTAAAACCAGTTAATATTACACCATTACTCTTATATAATGGCATTAAATTATAAAGTTCTTCATCGCTTATAACAACTCCAGCAGCATGCATAGAAGTATTTTTCTTTAATCCACATAAAACACTAGAAATTCTAACTAGTTCTTTTATGTTATCATTTCTAGATACAATATTTATAAATTCTCTATTATTCTTTAGTTCATCAAAATTCTTTTCATCTTTAATAGTTTTACATAATCTATCTACAATAGTACTTTCAGTTTTAAGTACTCTTGCTAAATCTCTAATTATTTGTTTAGGAAGCATAGTATTAAATGAAATAACTCTAGCTGTATTATTAACTCCATATTTATTAATTACATAATCTATTACTTCTTCTCTTTTTAAATTATCAAAATCAATGTCTATATCTGGTAAACTAACTCTATCTGGATTTAAAAAACGTTCGAATATTAAATCATATTTCATTGGATCTATGTTTATTATTCCAAGAGCATAATTAACTAAAGAAGCAGCACCACTACCTCTACCAGGACCAACTAATATATCATGTTTTTTAGCATATAAAATAAAATCATATACTATTAAAAAATAATCTACATAATTCATTTTTTCAATAACACTAAGTTCATATGTAAGTCTTTTTTTATATTCATCATTCACATTACCATTAAGTCTTTTTTCTAATCCCTTTTTAGCAAGTGCTCGTAAAAATGTACTAGAGTTTTCTTTATATAATGGAATATGAATTTTAGCTTTTGGTAATTCTATATTAATTAAATTACTAAATTTATATGTACTTTCTACATCTTCAGTATTACTATTTTTCTTAAAAAATTCTTCATTTAATTCAATATTTTCATCAATAGTTTTACCTTCTTCAATATATTTTATATATTTAAAGAATTCTTTATCTTTTAAATTAAAATATTTAATAGAATCCATATATACTATATCATCTGTTAATACTTTAGCATTTAATTTTTCTTCTTCATTTTTATATTTAATAAATATATAAGTAAATTTATCTTTAAGACTTAAATAATCTTTATAATTAACTACTACTATTATATTCTCACTAAATTTAGAAATAAAATCTATATCAATACTATCAATATTCTTTTTAGATACTATTTTACATAAAGACTTATACCCATCATAATTTAATGCATATATTATTAAACATTTATCATCTATTTTAATTTCACTACCAATAATTGGCTTAATATGGTTTTTATTACATTTAGTAATAAACTCATAAGATGAAAACATATTTGTATCAGTTATACCAAGAGCATTAATATTATTATTTAAGGCATATAAAATCAAATCGTCTATTCTAATTAGACTATTCATTAAATCATATTCAGTTTTAATATTTAATGGAATATAATTCATAATAAACCTCATTTATATTTTAACATAAAATACAAATAAAAAGTAGATTAGTAATTACTATCTACTCTTTCAAAATCAACATTATCAATTTCTTCTATAACTTCTAATTGATTTTCAATAATTTGTCTTAGTCTTCTTTTTAGGATATTGGTATTTCTTCTTAATTGGTCAGCATGATTTTGTGCTTTTTCAGCTTTTAATAATGCATCATTTATGATTCTATTAGCATTATGTCTTGCTTCTGTTACTAAGCTTTCTGCTTCTTTTCTTGCTGAACTCTTAATTTGATCTCCAGCAGCTTCAGCAGTGTATATTGCTCTATTCATCGTATCTTCCATTCTCTGATAGTAAGCAATAGATTCTAATAACTTTTTGTTTTCTTCTTCAGTTTTCTTACTTTTATTAAGCAAAGCTTCGTAGTTAGCAATTATTTCATCCAAGCACTTCTGTACTTGTTCTTTATCATAGCCACGAAAAACTGTATCAAATTTTTTCATGCTCCACCTCTATATTATTTTATTTATTACCATTCTCCCATATCTTCTTTTTTAGTACTCTTTTTTGTACCTTCTTCTGAAATATTACCTTCTATTTCAAATCCTTTAGGTGCACAAAGAACTATTCCAGGACCAAGTTTTTCAATTTTACCATCAATTGCATAAACAATTCCATTCAAAAAATCTAATATTCTTTTTGATACATCAGAAGTAACTCTTTTAAAATTAACAACCACTTGATTATTAGCTTTTAAATAATCAGCAATTTGTTGAGCTTCTGAAAATGCTCTTGGTTCAACTAATATAGTTTTGTTTTTATAACTTTCATTTTTACTACTCTTAACGTTATCACTTTTTTCATAATCATCTAGATCATCATTATCCTGATCGAACATTTTTTTAATTCCCTCAAATGCCATTTCTTTCCTCCTTTAGTGTATTACGTATTAATTTTATCACATAAAAATATTTCTATCAACTATAAAAATCAAAATTTGTATAAAAAAAAAGACATATTTCTATGTCTTAATAACTACAAATCATATGCAATTCTTACAATAATTTCAACTTTATTATAATTAATAGTTTTATAGTCATCGCCAGTTGGTATATACATTTTAAATGATGTAGTTTCACCAGCATCAACATCAAATAAACTCTCTTCACTAACTGCAATTATTTTATTATTACTATCATAATATATTGCTAGTAACTCTATATGATCGATTTTCTCAGTATGATTACTTTTAATTTGACCAACTAATGTTCTATCAACCTTATTTTGACTAATTATTTCAATTTTGTCATTATATATTTTACTAATATAACTCTTTTTTACTTTAGTATTAATTTTATACTTATCATATTCTTTCTTATCAGAATATAAATCTAATAATGCATAATTCTTAGTTTTAGCCCTAACTCCTCTAACGACAGTATCTTTAGTATCAATTAATGTACCATTTTCATCATAAAAATCTACTTTAAATTCTCCATCAACTACAATATTATTATTATTATTAAATTCTATTAAAATACTTCCATCATTTAGAACATAATCTTTTATTGTATAATTTTTATTTAATTCAGCTTCTTCTTTTTGCTCTTTCTCTTTCTGTTCTTTTTCTTCTTTCTCTTGTTGTTTTAAATAATCATCATAACTATTTACAGTTTTATCTTCATCTTTTTTACCAAGAACTAAAATTAATACAACTGCAATTACTACTGCCGCTACTGCTATACCAACTATAATAAGTGGCTTTTTATTGTTAGAAGTAGGTTGTTGATTGTACATATTATTATTCATATTATCAAAATTATTGTTCATTTGTGGATTATTCATTTGACCTTGATTTGGATTAAATCCACCATTATTCATTCCATTAAAATTATTTTGATTATAATTGTCGTTCACTTTTTATTCTTCTTTCGTTACTAGTAACTAACTGGTTTATTTGGATTTGGTAAGAAGTTATATCTACATACAGCATATAATTTAATTCTTTTACCAAGTTCATTAACTATTTCATCAGTAATTTCTTGATTTGCTACGAATGTATGGCTTGAATCTTCTGTACGCCAATTCAAGAATTCACCACCAGCTGTACAACCTGTAAAGTTTGCAACATATTTTTCATCAGTACTTTGATAAATAGTTGAAGTTACAAGTTTATTATTGTAATAATATAAAACTGTAACAATGTCCATTGGTTGTAAATCTATAATTTCTCCAGGATTATCACCATTATTATCACCATTATTATCACCACTAGGTGTAGGTGTAGTTGTTACTACTGGATTTTTAATGTTGCTTCCATCTGCTGTAATTGTTAATCTAGTGTTTTCAATTGTTGATTCTTCATTTGGTTGCTTTTCTTTTATTTCACTTACCATAATTACATTTTCTTCTGTTATATCCTTAGTTGTTAAACCTTCACCAGAATAACCAAATTGATATGAATCATCTGTTGCATAGAATTCTACAATGTTGCCTGATGAATCAATAGTTATTTCATATTGTAAGCTATCTCTAACACTAGCATCTATTTTTTTACAATCACTACATGATTCTTTTGTTTGAATATATGTTTTTGTTCCAGATACTGAAAATGAATCTACTATCCAGTCATGAGATGCTAAATGATGTAATTCTCTTATTTCACTAACAAATAACTCCTTCTTAGCATTACCAAACATTCCCATTACATTTGGAAGTGCTATTATTACTAATATAGCAAGTATTGCTATTACTGCAAGTAATTCTACTAACGTGAATCCTTTTTTATTTTTCATATTTTCCTCCTCTATTATCATACATTAATGATATCATTAATAATTTTTAATTTCAATAAAAAAGAAAAAATTAAAATTTAATTTTTTCTTCTACATACTGAACCAAATCATCTAAACTAATAGTTATTTGTTCCATAGTATCTCTATCTCTTACAGTTACAGTATTATTATTTAGTGTCTCATCATCGATAGTTACGCAAAATGGAGTACCTACTACATCTGCTCTTCTGTATCTCTTTCCAATTGAGCCACTTTCATCATAACTTACATTAAAATGCTTTACAAGTTTTGTGTAAACTTCCATAGCTTTTTCAGAATGATATTTTTTAACAAGTGGTAAAACAGTTACTTTAATTGGTGATAAGAATGGATGAAGTTTTAATACTTCTCTTTCATCATTAGAAAGTTGTTCACGTGTATAAGCATCACACATAACTACTAAAAATAACCTTTCAACACCTAATGATGGTTCTACTACATAAGGAACATATTTTTCATTAGTATCAGGGTCTAAATATTCTAAAGATTCTTTAGAATATTCCATATGTTTTGATAAATCATAATTAGTACGAGATGCTATTCCCCAAAGTTCACCCCATCCAAATGGAAATTTATATTCAATATCTGTAGTTGCATTACTATAGAAAGATAATTCTTCTTTTTCATGATCTCTAAGTCTAATTTTATCTTTATTAATACCTAAATCATATAAGAAGTTTTTACAATATTCTTTATAATGCTTAAACCAATCAAGTTCAGTTCCAGGCTTACAGAAAAATTCTAATTCCATTTGATCAAATTCTCTAACTCTAAATATAAAATTACCAGGAGTTATTTCATTTCTAAAACTCTTTCCTATTTGTCCAATTCCAAATGGAAGTTTAAGTCTCATACTTCTTTGTACATTCATAAAATTAACAAATATACCTTGAGCAGTCTCTGGTCTTAAATAAACTGTACTTTTAGTGTCTTCAGTAACTCCTTGGAATGTTTTAAACATTAAATTAAAGTTTCTAATATCAGTAAAATCACTCTTACCACAATTAGGACATTTAACTTTATTCTTTTTAATATATTCAACTAATTCGTCATTACTAAATTTACCTGCATCTTCTACTCCTAAATCCTCAAGTAATTTGTCTGCTCTATGACGAGTTTTACAATTCTTACAATCTATTAGTGGGTCAGAAAATGTTTTTAAATGTCCACTTGCTTCCCATACACGAGGATTCATTAATATTGCACTATCAAGTCCTACATTATTTACATCTTCTTGAATAAATTTTTTAGTCCATGCTTTCTTTATATTATTCTTAAGTTCTACACCAAGTGGTCCAAAATCCCAAGTATTAGCAAGTCCTCCATATATTTCACTTCCTTGAAATATAAATCCATATTGCTTACAAAAATTAGTAAGTTCTTCCATTGTTATTTCATTTTTCATATTATTTCTTCCTTTCCATTTTCATCATATATTTTTTATTATATTTACAATTAACAACATAGTCTTCTATATATTTTAATAATACTCTATTAAATTTAATAGTAAGATTAGGCCCAAAAGTTAAATAAAATTCATCATTACTCTTTGCTATCAATTGAGGGTCACACCCATTATCAATAAGGCCCAATAATGTACTTAAGAATTCATTATCAGTAGGCACTAAAATATTTTCATCAGAAACACTTGCAAATAAAGTAGCCTCACATTTACATCCTTTAATTTCAATTTTAGCTTCCCCTTGCTCAGTATCAAGACAATAATAATTTACTTTTTTATAATCTTGATCTAATAACATCTTTCTAGATTTAATAAAACTATTCATTACTTTAATAAATATTTCAGCATCCAGAACAATTTTATTTATAAGTAGTTTTTCTCCTCTAATAGAATCAACTTCAAAATATGAAGTATTATCTATAACAGTTGTACCAATCTTATTTACTATATTACTCTCTAAAAATAAATCTAATTCCCCTAATTCTTCTACACTATTAATTAATTTCATAATAAACCCTCCTAATAAATAAAAAACTTCTAAAACAATTGTAAGGGTCCTAATGGACGGTTCCACCTTACTTATTCTAGAAGAATCACTTATTTACTTATAGCCTAAGTGCGTTACCATAACACTATCATCGCTCTTTCATGCATATTCTAACATACTATCTTTTATTTTTCAATACCTTAGGTTCACAAATATCAAAACCCATATTTATTAATGCAAACTTAAGTGTACCTAAATACTCTTTATCACAAACTATTTCTAAGTTTTTACTACCAATTAAATCTTCAACAACATACTCTTTTAAAATACTATAATATCCATTTTTATTTGTTACTTTTTTATATATAGTAATTATTTTATAACAAGAATTCATAAAAAATGAATAAATTATATTTAATAATTCATCTTCATTTAAAAATCTTTGATTTATTTCATTAATTATAAAGAAATTATTAGATATATATAACCTTTCATCTTTTTTATTTCTTCCTAAATTTCTACTTACCATAAACCCCCAATATTTTATAATTCAAGCATTCTCTCTATTCTATCATTTATAACAATATATCTATAATTTGATACAAGTTCTTCCCTTAAAAAAGATAAAACCTTTTTACTTGAACACACAACTACTGCTCTTCTATCAGTCGTTTTATCCATTTGCTCGAAATATCCATACTTTTCACATATTTTACTATTAACATCATCAAATACAAATACATCATATCTATATGCATTTTTTCCAGTTAATATACTTCTAGATAAATAAGTATGAAGAACATTTCTTAACATGTCAGTATTCATTCTATTATAATTAGTAACTTCCCCATTATCTTCTATAACTATACTATTATCAGTTAAAATAATTTTAAATAATGATGGTTGATTCATAAGATAAGTATATCTTTTATAATCATTTTCTACTTCATTTCTTAATTTAATATTCTTATCTTTAAAAGCAGTAACTATATTTAATAATCCACTTTTCATTTCAAAACTAATGCTCCTTTTGCTAACTAATGCCTCAAATAAAAGTCCATTAATTATACCATTATTTAGTATAAAAGTCAAAAATTCATTACTTCAATACCTATTAATTTAAAAAACAATTAGTAAATAATTAGTTTTTATTACTTTAAAACTATGTAAAAACTAAATTATGCCAATTTGATTTATATAATCTTAACTGATATTATCATTAAGAACATTTAGCTGTT
>CAMKNB010000036.1 GCA_946414095.1 uncultured Mycoplasmatota bacterium | reverse complement strand
CATTCTGGATTTATCATGTTTAAGAATTCTATCTCTAAGTTCATAACATTCTTCACTCGATAATAATAATGCATTTTTTAATGGAATTATTCTACTATTAAAAGAATCTTTTAATCTTCTTTTATGAATTTCGAGATATCTTTTATAAACTTTTTGTCCATTGGTCATATCTAATTCATCTAAAGATTCATGTATTTTTACAATAGTCTTTTTATTTTCATCAGAATCATCTATCATTTGCATTTTGAGATCATATAATATATCTATTAATTGACCAAATTGATTATTAGTCAATCTAAGATAATTATATTTACCCATATTGGTAATCATTTCTTCTTTAGCTACTTGTTTTTCTCTATAAGAAACCATACTTCTATTATTCTTAAAATCTCCACCATCTTTTACTTCTATAATTAAATTATATGGAACTATTAATGCATCTGTAATCCATTGATGTTTTTCACCATTATATTCATATTCTAATGTAGGACCAGGCATAATAATATCATCAGGATCATATCCCATCATAGTATCCATAAATTGTAAAAATTTCTTTTCAAAAGAACCAGTATATTCTTTAATTTTACCATTAGAAAATTTATATACTCCAGAAATACTTCTGTTTGCTAACATTTTCTTTTGTTGCTCTGGATCATTTAAAAGTGTAGTTTTACCATACACTTTTAACATATTTTTTTTATATATTTCTCTAAGTTTATTTTTACATTCTGGTTTATTACATAATCTATTATACTTATTGGTTTTTTCATTCCAAGTAGTATTACCTTTACATATAACACATGTACCATGATCTTTTTTATTTATAAAATTAAATAATACTCTTGCTGCAGTAAATCCCTGAGGAATCATATCCTCATGTTTTAATTCTATATGATTAATAACTTTTTCTTTTGTATTTGTAAAAGAACAATATGGACATTTTACTTTTTTTAAAGAAGCCATTTTAAACCTCCTCTATATAATTGATTACTGAGATGTTTTTAGGAACATAGAAAAAATAAAAATTGAAAAAAGAATATAGGCACCATATTTTAGGTGCCTATTCTACTTTCTTAATCCCAGATCGACTTATACTCTGCAGGTGGAAGAGATGTATATTTGGAAAGTTGCAGATACAGAGTGTTGTCAATAGGTAAACCAATCATAGATTCAATAATCTCCTGGTTATCAATAACCCATTGATTCGTTCTTATCTCATTGGCACTTTCAATCTCATCATACGTTTGCCCCGTTCCATCCTGATCTAAGTGGCTAAGTTCATGTAAAACGGTCATTAAGATTTCGGTTATTACGTTTACTTCTACTTCTTTTTTATTCCAACCTAAATCGTTTGACCATTCTTTGATACGGAATGTTCTATATACTCCTACATTAAACTCAATGTAATCATTGTGTACCATTCCGCCATTATTTGTTTTATCATCTACAAGTATCATCCTTTTCGCAGGGAACTTATTTATTGTACCATTAAATAATTTAAACATTTTAAAGGCAATGTTTTTAACCTCATCAATATTTAGTTTTCCTTTTCGAATTAAAGAAGCCATCTTTTCCACCTCCTTTTATTTAAATTTTTATAGCTTCTATATCATTTCTATATTATATAATCAAAAAATAAAAGTATTACACTAGTCTACTTTTATAAAAGTAGACTAGTGAATTTAAATTAATTATTCATCATCTTCATTAAAATCATATGATTCATTGTTTGGTTCAAATGAAAAATCTTCTTTTCCTGTAAGTTCATAATCTAAATTAGACATACCATATGTTTCACAACTAAAATATTTATTAAGTTCTTTAATAATTTCTTTTTTACCCATATGGCCTTTTTTATACATATCATTTATGTATTCTTTAGCCTGAATAACATCCTCTGGATATACTAATACGCCTCTATCTTTAATAATTTCGATATGATTATCAATAAAATTCTCAATACTCTTTTTCATGTAATAGAATCTCCTTAATAATATTTTTATTTACTGTAATTTCAATACAATCAATATTTTTAATTTTGTCTTCTATTATTTCTGATTGAGTTCTATTATCGTTATTCTTTTCAGCAATATTACATGCTTCTATAGCACTATTACAATTTTCATATATATTATTCATGAGTAAGCCCTATTACAGCATTTTCTGTAACTTTATCCAATTCAATTAATGTATAATATAAATCAGTATTTATTCCTTTTATATTATCAATATTTGCTTTAGGAATATAAATACCTTTTACATTATCTTTATTTATTTCATATATACCATTTTCTAGTTTTAATTCTTTTATCGCTATATCAAAATCTTTAAATTTACCAGTAAATTCAAAATCATTATTATCATAATCAAATTTGTTTTCATAATATATTTTTTGTCTTATAGCTATTACCATATTTATACCTCTTTAAAAAATTCAGATAATACTTCTTTAATTATTTCATCTTCTGCGTTTGTTTCTTGTTCTGTGTAAAATGAATCAATAGAATCGAATAATTTTTTAATTTTAGAATAATTAGAAATAGAAGTATTGTTATTATTTATCTCTAATACTTTATTTCCATATGATTTTTCAAATACGAGTTTATACTCAATTATAGGTTCACTATTTATTTGTTTTGCTTGAGTTCTATTTTTGTATATATTAAAATAATAATGGCTCGATCCATCATATAATTCTAATGAAAAATAATAATTATTGAATTTAGGGTCGTCTATATATGTTTTTACCCACTTATTTATGTCTACAAATAATAATTTATTTATTAATATTCCTTTATAATCTGGTTTTATACTAGTATTATCAGTAATAGATATCATGATAAATTCCTCCTTTTTATTTAATATATATTATATAAATAAAAAAAGAATGGCTAGTTAACTAGCCATTCTTTTATTTTATTTATTTAAGCTTATTTAAAATATTTATAACTTTTATATTTTCATCTCTTGATTCTATTTCGTTAAATTTAGTATCTAATAAATTATATATATTATTTACACCAAACGAATCTATTAATTTATCGTTAATAGAAATACTTTTTATTTCTACTATTACATTATCAGAAGGATCTTTAATAGTAACTATGTACGTTATAATATTTTTTTTAGATAAGTTTTCTTTAGTTTTCTGTATTTCAAAAGTAAATTCTTTGATATCATTTACTCTTAAATCAAAATAAAATTTATTACTTGTTGGAGAATCTACATATACTTTTTCACATGAATACTTATTATTTTTATTAGACACTATGTCTATTAAAATATTAATTATTTTTTGTTTACCTTCTCTCAACATGGTTTCAATATCATTAGTGGATTTAAAAATCATTTTTAACATCTCCTTTTTAGTTTATTTATATTATAATATATAATTAAATTTAATATTATTAAACTACATATTAATTTATAAAACTTAATATAAAGGAGAATACAATATGGCATTAATAACTCCTAGAAAAGATGATAAAATATTAGTTTCTAAATTTGATCAATATAAAGAACATTTACTTGGTATTAACGAATTTAACAAACCTAAAGTAGTTAATGGTCCTATTGCTGTATGCTATAAAATTATAGAATTAATATTGATGAGACCTGGAACTTATCCTACCAGACCATATATGGGTATAGGATTAGTAGAAAATTTTAGATATACATTTACAGATAAAATAGATGAACTACAAGCATTAACCGAAGAACAAATAAGAATATATTTGCCTGAATTTGATTCAGTAAAAGTAACTTATGATACAGTATTAGAAAGAGATAAAATTTTAATTATTCATATTTTTGTAGACGATGCAGTTTATACAGTTACATTAGATACTGATAGGAAAACTTTAACTTGGTTAATAGATCAAGGTTAATTTAAGGAGGAATAATTAATGGAAAATAAAAGTATTTCTTTGGATGATTTAATCAAAGAAAAAGAAGACACCAATAAATCTTCTAATACTTCAACTAGAAGAGAAGTTAGTATTGAAGAAATTAAACCGTTTACTAAAGAAGAAGATCCTCAAAAGAAATTTGAAGATGAACATTATGCTTTAATGGATAATGCTATCGAAAGAACTAAGAAAGAATTAGAAGAAAATGTATTAGAACCATTTAAACAAAAATGTATCGAAATTGCAGAAAGAGAAGAATTTGAATCTGAAAATGCTACTACTATGAGTAACATGGTATCTGGTGAAATCGAATTAGATATTAAAGATAAACCTTCTAATCCTAATAATGTAGATAATATTATTCGTTCAGATGCTCAGCATATTGATGTATCAAATTCAGAAATTAAATCTGATGCTCAAGCATTAGAAATTGATGAAAAAGATTTTGCTGATTTTGAAAATGATATTAATGATAGTCCTGTAGATATAGAAGAATCTAATCACGAAGAAGAAGAATTATCTGAAGAAGAACAGAAAGAGTTATTAGATAATTTAAGAAAACAAGTTACTGAAGCAATTCAACCTAATACTATTGATATATCTTCTTTTACTATAGCTAGCAATAATATGTCTATAGGAACATCTATGTCTAGAATTTCTAATAAATTTAGTTCTTCTCATTCTATTCCTTTATATAATACTGGTAGAATGATCTCATTTACCCCTCCATCAGGTTCAGATATAGTTGCTATGAGTTCTGAATCCTATAATAGTAGATTAGAAACTTTAAAGAAAACTTATTCGGTAATGTATTCTCATGATGCTTCTATTAATAGAAAACAAGTTTCATTTACTAAATGGCTTAAATCTATAGATGCTGGAGATTTATTACAATTATACTTTGGATTATATAAAGCTGCATTTGAAGGCTCTAACTATATTGGATATAAATGTGATGAATGTAATAATTTCTTTATGGTAAAAAGAGATATAAATGATATGTATTCGTTTGCAGCAGATGCTACAGATGAACAGAAAGCTAGAATGAAAGCTATAGAAGAACATGGTGAAGTCGAAGATAATATTAAATCTAGAGAAGAGATGTATGTGTTATCACCAAACTATGCTTTATTATTACATCCAAGAACTTTATATAATACATTAGAAATAGAATATCTTGATAATAGATTTAGAGAAAAATATAGTTCTATTCTTCAGCCTATGCAATATATAGGTAAAATTTATTTTATTGATAAAGAAAAAAATAAACTAGTTCCTATTGATCTTAAACCAGATTCAGACAGTATTGTTAAAACTATTAAAAATAAATGCTTGGTTATTTATAAGATGATAAGTTCTATTACTCCAGATGAATATGCTATGTTTATTGGTAAATTAACTAATTATAATATTAAAGAAATTGAAGCTAGTAACTTAATAGAATACCATGTTCCAGAACAGGTATGTACAGAAATGAAAGTAGATAAGAAGACTAATGTTTCTAAAGAATGCAAACATGTTATTCCTAAAGAAATTATGTCTCCATATCAAATGCTTTTTACACGGCATCAATTGGTAATGCAGAGCACCTTGCGCGTCGACTAATAGCTTTGCAAAGTGCCTTTAGACATGGGTTTGATTTATTTGCTGCTAAAGACCAACCAATAGGATATATTCATACTTTGTATTTTTACCAAGTTGAAAAATCCATTCAAGATGCTAAAGAAAGAGAAGCTAAAGAAAAAGCTGAGCAAACTAAAAGAAGTATGGAAATAGATATGCAAAAAAGAATACAAAATAATCGCAGACTAGATCCAAAAAATAGACAACGTATGATAAGACCTGTACGTCAACAGCAAGCTCAAGATACTTCTTCTTTAGCTAATGTCGATGCGGAAGATTTAATAGATGCATTTGAAGAGGCAGGTGTTTATTAATGACAATTCCAGAATTTGCTTCTTTAGTTAAAATTAAAGGAACTAAAGATGATAAATACATTTTTGGTAATTGTTTTGATAAGTGTCTTGTATTCTATGAGATTTTACAATATTTAGAAAATCAAGATGCTTCAATTACTATTGACACAAGTAAAGCTTCTTCAGGGGTATGTAAATGTAAAGTTAAAAATACTAATATTGACTATCAGGAACATATAAAAATGAGATTTGATAATATGGATATTGACTTATTTAATGAAAAATATAATATAAAAAATAAAATAAATTATAAAGCTGGAATACTTACTATATCACTATTAAAAAAAGAATAGAGAGACTCTTTATAAGAGTCTCTCTATTTCTTTTTAAGTTTCTTTAAAAACTCTCGGTATTCTTTGGATAATCCGAGAGCTATATGATATCTCATCTTATATTGATCTTTAAATCTTTTTTCTTCACGTTTTATTCCTTTGATTTTCATATTTTAATTCCTTTCTTTAAAAAATAAAATGAGGAGGTGGGCCCTGTTTTACCAGGGCCCTTTGGCAGTAGAGGTGTGAAAGGAGGTATATATCAGAGGATTATTCGTCCTCATCCTTTCCGTATCTTTCAACCCAATGCTGGTGTTGTAAGTTTTCATATTCCTGACGACGCTGATGGTAAGCAGCATCGTTTGCATCCTGCTGTTTCAGGTATTCCATCTGCTGAGCATGATGCTCAGCCTGCATCTCTTTGGCTTCTTTTAAAGTTTCGAGACTTTTCTTGATGAACCGGTCAAAGCAATCCTGCATATCTTGCAGATGGTCAAAGTGCAGAGCAACTTCTTCTAACGTCAGTTCTACTTCCATTCCCTGGAAATCGATCTCTTTTGCACCCTGTTTCATTTTCAACGGTTTTACTGTAAATTTCATATGATCATTCCTTTCTTTAACTTTAATAAATAATAAATAAACGTTTATTTATTATAAACGGGCAAGTATCTTCTTTACTCACTTCTGTCGCTGCCAAGCCGTAAGTTGTTGTAATGAAGTGTCTCGCCCGTTATAACCAAGAATAAATAGGCAACCTAGTATTTCATCTGTAGTATACATCCATACTTCGTTGCCTATTACTCAAACAACGAACATTCCCCAAAATAGATAGATTCCAGCTCTATCCAGCACATTACTCTCTAGGGACTGTAGTATCAGTCCACCCTAGATAACCTTTTGAAGAGTCCGCTGCGACACTGTAAAGTCGTTCCAGGAACATAGATAATTTCCAGCATTATCTAGCAAGTTAATCTTCAGGAACCATTGTATTGGCTCACCCTGAATAACGATGTTCTATTAGATTTCTTTACTAATGTCACTATTATACTATATAATTCAAATATTTAAATATTACAAAATTACAAAAAATAAAAGGTATCATAAAATATGATACCTTTAAACAATATAATTAAAGGAGCCTTTTTGTAACAGCAGGGTCTAAAATACTGTTATTGTCTAGGATAAAGACTAACCTCAATGCTAAATGCATATTATAAATCCTATATATTAGAATCAAATATTAGAGTAATAATTATTGTGAAAGGAAGATAAGCCAATATTTATAACTCTACAATACGGAATTATAATATTAATATCATTTAGGTATACCCAGAAAGAAATATTGGGAAAAGATATTCTTTTTATCTGGGCAAAATAAGTTTATAACCAATTATGTATTCTTCCTATTTTATATAATCCAGCTAATCTAATAGTAGTGTATCTACTATTACTATAAATATATCTATTTATTTTTATATATTTTTTATTAGGTTTATGATAACTAAATTTTCCTATATCATAAGAAAATGTATGAAAAGACATTTGATATGATTTTTTATTAATTTTAATTTCAAATACTACTATCCAGTTTTGATTATTATCTAACACTTGGTATTTAAATGCAGATTTACCTTTTAGTTTATTTATTAGCATAATCGCATTTAAAATATGTCTTACTTTGGATTTATATCCTTCCTTCCAAGTAATGTAAGATGTTTTTGTAAGATGACGTATTTCTTTATTTAGTTTACCTCCATCAGAGGCCACTTGAGCTAAAATTAACTCTTTAGCTATTTGCTTATCTACATCGATATTAATCATCTCCTTTCTTTATTACCATTGATATAATATATAAATTATTTTTTTTTTAGGAGGTTATAAAATTGCCTATTTTACAAGAAGCTACTCAAAAGAAGTTTTTTGAAGTAGAACCATTAGATATAGAAAAATTTATTAAAATAAATGAATTACAACCAATAACAAATCCGATATTCTTTGATTTTAATGGAGCTCCTACACCGAATGGATTATTATCGAATGAGATATTTGGTATTACTTTTAATGATAGAGCTAATACATTTGCATATATTAACTTAGGTGGAGAATGGTTTATAAATCCTATATTTTATGTAACATGGAAGTCTCTTGATAGGAACATAGTTAAATGTGTTAATGGAACATCTAATTTTGTTATATCAAATGAAGGATATTTAGAAGAAAATTCTGATGGTGAGACTGGTATAGAATTCTTAAGAAAAAATATAGATCGTATTAAATTTAAAATGACAGATTCTCAGTTTAGAAAAATTGGAATTGAATTTATGAATAGATTTAAAGATAGAATATTTATTAAGAATTATTTAGTAATTCCAGCATATTATAGAGACGTAACTACTACTGAGAGATATATGGGTGTAGGAGATATAAATAAATTATATTCTCAATTAATAATGGCATCTAATTCTTTAAGAGAACTTGATAAATATGGATTAAGTTTATATGAAGCTAATAAAGGAAGAATTCAAGAATTACTCTATAATATCTATGAATACTTTACTCAAGGTACTATTAATAAAGTAAGTGCTGGTTCTGGTATGGCTAAAAAGTTTGGTATAATAGATTCTGCTGTTAAATCTAAAACTACCGATTATGGGTCCAGATTAGTAATATCTGCTCCAGAACTTAAAGTTGAAAATACATCAGATATGATATGTGATATAGATCATGCTGCTATACCATTAGCTTCTGTATTAGCAAATTTCTTTCCATATGTTTTAACATACGTAAGACAATTCTTTGAAAATGAGTATTTAAATAATTCTATTAGAGAAGTAATAGATAGAAAAACCAAAAAATCATATAAAACTAAACTTAAAGATGTTAGAGTAGCATTTTCTGATGATATAATTAAAGAAGAAATGGATAGATTTATTCATGGTATTGCTAATAGATTAAGATATATTGAATTACCTACAGAAGATAAAATGCATCCGATTGATTATATTGTATTTAAAGGAAGATATGTGGATCCAGAAGAATATAAAAATAAATCTAAATCAAATTATGCAGCTAGTGATATTGGAGCTGGTATTTTAGAAAGACGTATGACATGGTGTGATTTATTTTATATGGCTGCAGTAGAAGTTACAAAAGATAAAATGGTACTTATAACAAGATATCCAATTGATAGCTGTTACAATCAATTTCCTTGTGGTATTCATGTAAATTCTACAACAGAGACAGAATCATTAGTAATTAATGGAACTCTTTACGAACATTATCCTAAAATTAGAGAAAAAGATGTAGGAAGAAATACTACATCATTCTTTGTAGATACATTGAATATGAGTAATGTATATTTAGGAAGTATTGGTGGAGACTATAAACTACTCCATTGTAGTCTTCAATAACAAAAACCTACTAAACTGCGGGAAAACATATTAATCTTATAATAACTAAGTTATAGTAGCAATACATATAATGGCAATCAGTAATGATGATTGGTATAGTAAAATCATTATAAGAGTGCAATCCGCATCCAAGCTTCTTATTTTAAGAAGAAGGTTCACAGACTATCGAAAAGCATATAAAAAAATATGAACTTAGTAGAGTAGGGAAACCGAAAGAGTAGGAAATTATTTATATAAAAATAAGTTCCAATACCTTATTTATATAATTATATGAATAATTTATGATATAGTCGAAATATAATGGATGGAGATCAGACAAGTGTTAGAGGTATATATAGTATAGAAGCTAATGCTGAGTTAAAAGAACAGTTAAATAGTAAACGTCATTTTATAAATCTTGGTGGTTCTAATATTATGGAAACTACTAATGAAGGCGCACAAGCATTATATAATTTAACTATGAATATTAATAGTGATGCTTCTAAATTTACAGATCCAGAATTTTAATTATTATACCCATACCCTAATATTAGGGTATGGGTATAAATCTATATTAGATTAGATATTATTATAATAATATAATTTTAAGGAGGAATTTTTTATGAGAAAAGAGTTAACGTTATTTACTTTAAAGGAATTATTTAATAAAATAATGTCTATTAAAGGTGACCTTGGTATGAAGTATACTAAAATACTTGTACGAGTGAATCATGAAAATCATCTAATATATGAAGATCAATGTTTATTTCAATCCAGACCAAAATCTACAAATGAAGCATTTCTTGCTCCGGAAATAGAACAAAATATTATTATAGATATGGATAGTTGTAATTTTTTGACTGATTTTTTAAATGAAGATAATTATAAAGATATGAATAATATTGATGACAAAAAATCTTTAAATGATATGGTATTATTAAATAAAAATGATAATTATTTAATAAATGATAAAGTAAAAATAAATCCTGATTTGATACTTGATAAATTTGAAAAAAATCCAGAAACAATAAGTTTTAATAATTTAACAGTCGACCAAAAGGAACAGATATATTTAGAGTTATGTGATTATCTGGATGCTGATGGTATATCTGTTTCTATCATAAAAACAGATAAAGGAGTTGAATTAAAAATTGACGACCCAAATTACGAATCATAATATTATAACTGATCTAAATGGGATATATTCGTTTTTATCTGATACCTATAAAACTAATATTCTTTATGATGGATTAGAATGTCGTAGTGTATATGATGCATATCTTATTCAGCATTTTGCTAAAGAAGAAGACAGAAAAGAAATAACAAATACTTCTACTGAAGAATTAGAAGACTATATTGCAAATGAAACTTATGAACTAAGATCCCAAGATGAATTAGACACATTGTTACCCCATATTGCTAAAGAACTAAATGCTATTAAATTTAGTGATCCTTCTCTAGCAAAAAAATTAATTGAGACAAGTGATGCAACTATTATATATAAAACTCCAGAGTATGATCTTGGAGAAATATTAATGGATATCAGATCTCAGTTAAAAAGTAGGAATTAATTATGGATAGAGAAAAATTAAAAGAATTTTTGCTTAAAAAATTTCCAGAAGCAAAAGTAGTATCTGGTGGTAAAGAAGTAAATATAAAATGTAGATTATGTGGTGACTCTCGTAAAGGGAGTCACTATCATTTTTATATAAGTCTTGGAAATGAAGTAGAACCACCAATGTATAAATGTTTTCATTGTAATGCTGGTGGACTTTTAACCGTATCTTTTTTATCTCAATTATTAAATTTTGATATAATAGATTCAGATATTGCATATGAATTAAATGAAGAGATAAAAAATAAAGTAAAATATTCTCTATATAGAAAACCAAATAAATTTATTAATAATCTTATATATCATTATCCAATTATTGATAATGATATAAATAGAGAAAAATTAAATTATATTTCTGAACGTATAGGATATAATTTTACATATAATGATTTAATGGAAAATAAAATTATTTTAAATCTGGGAGATTTATTATACTATAATAATATAATACAATATACTCGTGATAAAGATATAATGCAAAAATTAAATGATTTTTTTATTGGATTTTTATCTTTAGATAATGGATATGTAACTTTAAGAAAATATATTAATTATGATATATATCCTGATAAAATAAATACACGATATGTAAATTATAATATATTTAATTCAATTTCTGGAACTATGAGATATTATTGTATTCCTACACAATGTAATTTATTATCTAATGAACCTATACATATAAGAATAGGTGAAGGATGTTTTGACATCTTATCTATTTTGTACAACCTTAATAACAATAATAGATATAATAATATTTATATAGCTTCTAATGGAAAAGGATATTATAATGTAATAAAAGTATTATTAGAGAATTTTAATTTAATAAATATAATTATACATTTATATCCAGATAATGATGTATCTCAGTATGAACTTCAATATTTTATAGATAAAATTAAAAATATTGGAATTAATGTTTATATTCATAGAAATAGTTATCCAGGCGAAAAAGATTTTGGTGTTCCTATAAATAAAATTCAAGAATCTGTGTATAAAGTTTGAAAATAAATAGAACTATATAGTACTTTAAATCTAGTAAATTGGCAGGTAATATAAAATGGATGAAAAAGAAGTACTATTTAAAAAAGAAGTTACTGAAGATGATATTAAAAATATCATTAAAGAACAATTAAGCGTTTCTGATATCAAAGATTCAGATCGCTTAATTGATGATTTATTCGCAGATTCTTTAGATGTTGTAGAAATACTTATGAATTTAGAAGACACTTATGGTATTGAAATCTCAGAAAATGAACTTGATGGGAATTGTAAAGTTCAAGAAATAGTTAAATTAGTATTAAATAAAATAAATGATTAAAGGTGTGCTACTATGGATAATGAGAATACTATATTTATAGTAAAAAAGATATCTATAAAGAAAAAGAACTATGACAAATATAAACAAGAAATGGTAAATGTATTTTTTAATAAAGAAGATACATTAAAGTATTTAAAATCTATTACTAAATCTAAAAAATGTAAACCTATAAATCCATATAAAAAAGATAAAAATTTTTGGGAATATATATCTGATTCTAGTTTATTATTTTTGGAGTACAAAAAAATAATTGAGTGCTATTATGTAGACCTTAAACATAATCCTATTCCTAAGATAATGCAAGATTGGTGTAATTATACTACACTGGTTAAAATTAATGCATATACTTATCCAGATTACTATAATTATTTTAAAGGTAATCTTGAAAAGATAACTGGTATAGAATTTTAAGTGAAGGAGTATTTTTATTATGAAGATTATTACCAGATCTTTACCATTACAGTGTGGAGAAAATATTAATATTAGATATATTATCAAAGAAGAAGAAAGAAAAGTTATTGCTATTACTGATGATAAACAATATACTTCTAAATTATTAATTAATTTAATTTATAAGAAATTTGATAATTTTGGTATGGGTATACTTTTTGCAAATTCTAATTATGATAAATTGGAATTAAACGAATATTATAAATCAGTAGCCACATGTAATGAAGCAGATGAATGGGATGTTAATAAAGGCATTTCTGTAGCTAAAGCTAAAATTAAATTAAAATTAGATAAAGCTATTACAAATAGACTTGCCTTTTTTATAGATAGAAATGATAAAATAATTTCTACATTACGATATCCAAAGTAATGTAGTTATTTATTCCCAGGTTGTGTAGTGGTAGCACAGCGGACTTTGGATCCGCTAGCGTTGGTTCGAGCCCAGCCCTGGGAACCATTTGGCCCTGTAGCTCAGTGGATAGTTAGCAACAGCCTTCTAAGCTGTAGGTCGTAGGTTCGAATCCTACCAGGGTCACCATATCATGTCCCTATGTTACCTAATTGAGGTAACCCCACAAATAGGTATTTCTAGTTAATCGTAGGGAATCCCATACTAGATGGCAGTTTGGATTCTTCTAACTATTTGCGGATGAAAATAATGATTCTGGTTAGACTCCAGAGGGGACACCAAATGGAAGTATAGCTCAAAGGTTAGAAGCAGACGCCTTATAAGCGTCAGATCTTGGTTCGATTCCAAGTACTTCCACCAGTTTATCTGCAGGTATAGTTCAAGGGTAGAATAGAAGCCTTCCAAGCTTTAGATACGAGTTCGAATCTCGTTACCTGCTCCAATATACATGGAGAGTTCGGGCAACCTTAATATGATAATATCTTATTATGTTAACCTCTGATTTAGAGTTATTATATTATTGCAGGAAACCTTAATGCATTGACCCCGATATAGGTACTCTCCACCACAATTAGTAAACTTATTTCAAATTAGATATTATTATTGTGGTAAAGAAAAGTAATACATACAGCAATTTTAATAATACAATTTTAAAATCTAATCATACAATAACAATATGGTGAGGGTGAAAAATTCCCTAATCATATTTTATATAATGTGCGAGAGTGGTGGAATAAGGTATGCACAACGGATTTAA
>CAMKNB010000035.1 GCA_946414095.1 uncultured Mycoplasmatota bacterium | reverse complement strand
GCTAGAACAATTAAAAAATATATTGATCCAAATATGCAAAAGATTGATATTGAACAGGGTTTAGCACCAACACCTGATACTGTACATGAATTTGCTGGTGAAGCAGAAGAAGTGGTTGCGGATGTTAAATCTACAAAGATTATTAATCCTAAAGACATGTTTGATAAAGATGGAAATAAATCAGATGTATTTAATAATCTTATTAAATCTCTTAAAGCTGAATTATCAAAATATGAAGATACTAAAGAAGATTTAACCAAAATTAATATTATGAAACGTAGAATTAAATCTTTAGAATCTTGTATGGTTGAATATTATGTAGGTGGTATTTCTCATACTGATAGAAATGCTTTAATAGATTCTATTGAAGATGCTGTATTAAATTGCAGATCTGCTGCAGAATATGGAGTAGGATTTGGTGCAAACTTTAACGCAGTTAAAGCATTACATAAATTAATAAGTGAAAATTTAGATATGTTTACTGAATTAGAATGCATGGTTATTAAAGTTTTGTATGATGCATATAGAGAAGTATATAATCTTATCTATGTAAACGAAGATATTCCTGGAACAGTTAATTTAGTAATTGATTCTATAGACAAAGATAGTCCTTATAATATCAGAACAAAGCAATTTGATAAACTAGTATTATCTTCAATTCAATCTGATATTGTTATTTTAGATGCAATTGTAAAAATTGTAGGACTTATGTTTAAATCAAATCAATACATTTTAGCATCTCCGAATCTTAATACATATGAATATTAATTTTTAATACAACATCTTAATACTATTTTATAAAAATAGAGGCTACAGAGTTTAACTGTAGCCTCATAAAAATTAATATTACATTTTAAAATCAGGTGATTCATTATGACTAATTTGTACATTATTTTCTCATCTGCATTTAAAGCTTTTTTAATTTTTGCTATATGTATTAATATTTTATTTCTATTGTGGTTTATATATACTGAACAAAAAATACATCAAAAACATATACGTGATATGAAGGAAAACGAAGATAATAAGAGGTGATATATATTGAGAACATCGTTTGCTAGATATATAGATAATCCCGGAATAATTAAAGGTTCATCTACTAATTCTATGATTAAACTAGTAAAAGCAGATTATAGAAGAAGGTTTGATGCTTTATTTGTAAGAGAAGGTGGATTAATAGTTTATAAATTATATAAAGATAAAAATAATACTTATTATATCTATATTAAAATGCCTTCTGAAACTGCTAAAAATTTATATTACGATGTAGTTATAGAATTAAGTGCTAGTACACTAAAAGCATTAGTTGCTGATTTAAATAGATATGATGTAAAATTCTTTTCAAATGACCCAGCATTTGTATTTACTTATGCATATTCTTTTAAAAAAGCAGGGCTACTAATAGACTGGTTAGAAAAGAAATTAAGCAAACAAACTATAACTCAAAAACCTATAATAAGAAATCCTAAACATGAAACTGGATATGTAAAATCTTTATATTTTGCATATTATTTAATGGAAACTAAAAAGTTATTTAATTTAGATAACTGGAAAGAAGCTAAAGAATTATCTAAAAAAGATCTATTAAATGAAATAGCAGACTTTGCTACAAAAACAGAAGATGGAGTTAGATTAAGAAAACTACAAAAAGAAAAAGAGAAACTTAAAAAACAATTAGAAGAAGATAAGAAACTCAAAAACAAACCTAGCTATATTTCAGATAATATGAAAATAGCTAAAAAGTCTCATACTACAACTGGAGTTGATAAGGTTAAAACAGCAAAAATAGTTTCTGCAGTTAAGAGTGCCCGTGTCGCAAAGAAAAAATAAATTGTATAATATATTTGTAAGCATATTAAGAATATAACTTTGGGAGGGTTATAAAAAATATGGCTGATTTAATAAATGTAGTAGAGATAGTAGAACAAGAACCTTTTATACCCGTTGACAAATGGGTTCCTAATGAAGAAGATAAAATATTTTCTCATAATAAAAATGCAATTCAAATAAATATGATAGCTGGCATGTTTAACGTGCCAGATAATTCACCTATAACTTTTTTTATAATGTCACCTAAAAGATGTTATAACTCTTCAACTAAAGTAAAAGTTACTGGGGATATAAGTCAAGGATTTAGAGATCATTGTACCCAGTATTTAAATTATTTTGAAAAATTTTATGATACAGATAAATATTTAATATCTGTATACGGACAAATAAAATATTTAATAGAATATGAAAAATCTTATTCTGAAGAATCTTTTATAAATGATTTAATTAGATATATTATATCTCATAGATATGCTCCAGTATTTCATTCTAGAGTAAAAAACTTTGTACGAGATAATTATAATATTCATTTAAATTATAATAACACAAAAAATCCATGTTTAGAATATAATGATAAACATGCTGTTATATTAATGGAAATCTCATTTTTACAAAATTGTATTATACCATTAATAATGCATTTTGTATGGGATAGAAAATACAATAGTAATCAGATTAAAAGTATTCTGATGAAATGTTTTGATCAGATATTTATAGATATAAAAGATAATTATAATGTAGATATATTATCTAAATTATTTGAAACTATAACTACTAATGTATATAAGAATGTAAATAATAATAAGAAATTATGGGATATGCAATTTATACGTGGTAAAAATCCTATAACTCATTCAATGGATAGCGAAGAAAATCTTATTATGCAAATAATTCCAAAATATACATTTGATAAAAATATTGTATGTTTTAATTTCGATGCTATAATGAGAGATATTAGATATAAAGTAATTGAAGCTCAATATGAATATGATTTGACTAAAGTATCTTCATCTATTAGAGATGAAGATAATAATAGTGAAGCTGATAAATTTGAAGCTCATATTGCTAAGATAGACGAATCTATAGTTATTCAATCAAACGTAAATGTTGAATATGTTATGAATAAGATTCGTAAAATATATGGACCTTTTGATGAAGGAGAAATCATGTTTTACATGCAAGAGTTATCAAAAGGTGGTAAATCAATAAAAAATTTATTTCAATTTACATTGATATCTTATTTATTTTCAAAAGATTTCAAAGATGTTAAAGCAGTTAAGTTACTTAATTTATATGATTATGTAACTTTAATGATTGCGGCAAAAAGATATTTATTATCTGAAGGTCAATCTTTATTACCATTCATTATTGGTGGTAGAGTAGAAAGACTTGTAAGTAGAAAAACAGTAAATAAAAAGATACTTCAAAGAATGGAGATATCTGAAAACTTTCCAAAGGTTATTGCTAAATACAATAATAAAAAGATTCAAGAAGAAATAATATTTAAAACTATTTCTCAAATATTATCTTCGACTTTTACCAATATAGATTATTATAATCCAGAATTAAATGGTGAACCGATTAGATGTACCACGGTTCCAGAAAAATTATCTGAAGAAGTTTTACAATATATATTATTAATTTAATCTTAGGGTAGAGTTTTCTCTACCCTAATTTTTAAATCTATTTTATTTTATATACTATTTATAGGAGGAGTATAAAATGATTTCATTATTTGATAAAAAATTTACAATGTTGTTCAGTAAATTAATAGGAAACTATAATATTCTTAATAGTATTACTCCATCAAATGCTAATTTTCAGTTACTGCATAAACTAATTTATCCGTATTTTACGGATAAATTAGAAGATAGTAATATCAAGATTGAAAAAATATATAAAGAATTTATCGATGACGATTACAATATTTGGATCATTCGATATAAAGATAATTGTTATGATACTTCTAATATTAAAAATACGGATGTATCAGATTTTATTGCTAGACTTGATTCATCTATAAATGATATTGGTAGTTACAAAATAGTTCACAAAATGATTATTCCTATTGTAGAAATAAAAGACGATAAATGTAGAACTATAGATACTCTTAATTTCTTTATTGATTCTAGATTCATTAAATTTTTAGATAATAATATTAACAAAAAATCATTGAATACAATAATATCATTCTTTAGAAATATTTTTTTAAATATAATAGAAAATACGTCACATTATAAATTTGATTTTAATTTATATTTATTTGATACAACTAATAAATGTGATAATAAATACAATAAATTTATTATGTCTAAAAAAACATACAATAGTACAGAATTTAATGGTATACTATCATTACCTGGATATAATGATACTACTACAAATATAATTATTACTAATCCAACAGCAACTATAGCTGCTATTTATCATATGTATAGAATAATTAGTAAAAATAATTATTTTGGAGAAGAAATCTTGCTGGATAATATGTGGGAAAATTCTTCTATTATTCAATCTATATTTACCAGTAAAGCACAATTTATTATAATTATGGAAAGATTGGAACAGCTTTAAAACTATTCCCAGAGACCTATTATGGTCTCTGGGAAATATTCATTTTAATATATTTTCTTACAATCTTATAAAGGGGTGATAATATTTATGAGATTACATAAATTGATTCTTAATAATTATATAGGTATTTATAATGGTATGGGTTTACATACTATAGAAATAGATTTTTCCAAATGTATAAATAATATTGTAGTAATCAAAGGGGATAATGGTTCAGGAAAAAGTTCTATATTCAAAGCTATTCATCCATTTCCTGATACAAATTATTATTTAATAAATGGATTACCAGCTTTTAAAAATATAAGTTATGAATTAAATGATGGAAGTATTTTAGAAATTATTTATAATTATCCTATAAATAATAATCGTGAACGTAAAAGTACAACATGTGATGTTTATTTAAATGGGATTCAACAAAACCCATCTAGAAATGTAACTACTGGTAAAGACAGAATTTGTAATATATTAGATATAGATATGAATTTTCTTACATTAGCCCAATTATCTTCTGAAGATAGAGGATTGGCTGATAAAATTCCTTCTGATAGAAAAAAATTTATAAACAATAAAATTGCAGAATTAGATTCTTTTAATGATATTTATAAACGTATAAATAAAAAATCTGGAGAATTAAAGTCATTAGTTACTTCTTTTGATACAAAAATTAAAGCTATAGGTAATATAGAAACCATACGGTCTAATATTGATTTATGGAATAATCAATTGACTACTATGGAAGAAACTAAAATAGAATATATATCTAAATTATCAGAATTACAAACTAAAATGAAGTCGTTATATACATCTGATGATAAAAATCCTTTAGATGTCTATAATGCGTTAAATGAAGAAGCAAATGAAATAATAAATAAATTGAGTTCTTTAGATACTAATGAAGATATAGAAATCTTAGAATCTAGTTTAAAAGATTTAGATGTTTCTATAGGAATAAATGAATCTAAGTTGACAAATTTAAAAAATTCTTTAAACCCTATCTTAACCAAAAAAGATAATATGTATAATAAAATTCAAGATATAAAACTTAAAATTGAATCTACTGGTAATATTGAACTTATAACTCAATATGAAAATAAAATAAATCAATTATATAATAAAAAAGAAGAATTTGAAACTATGTGTGTTGAACATGGTTTCTTGAATTATAATAATATACATCCAGAAGAATATAATTTTATTTTATTTAATGCTAATAAAATAAAACAGTTAGAAAATGAAATAAAAATCAAATGTAAATATACATATGAAGCTTTAGAATATGTAGTAAACAATATTCAATTTATACCAGAGTGTACAATTGATGATTTACATACTTTAGAGCAATCTAAAAAAGAATTAGAAAAAATAATAGAAGAACAAAAGTTTTATAAAAAGCATGCAGTTGGTGTTGAATTAATCCCAAAAGAATGTGTTTTAAAAGATCAATGTTATTTTGTTAAAGCTATGGTAGAAGCTAATAATAAAATTATTTCAGAAAGCGCATATAATGGTATATTAAAACAAATTGCTATAATAGAAAAAGATATAAAAGAATTCAATGAAGAATTAAATAAAGAAAATGAAATAAAAAATAGTATAAACTATTTAACTAATTTATTGAATATTTGTGAATATGCTAAAAATAGTATCTTAAAAGTCAGCAGGGTTAATCCTAAAGATCCTAATGATATAAAAACAATGTTACTATGTTCCTTACAAGGACAATCATGGTTTGATATAGATTTCAGTTATTTTAATAGCATTAAAAATTCTTTTATAGAGTATAAAGGTTATGAAAAAGATATAGAAGAATTACAAAAACAATATAATTCTTTAATTGCTAATAAACAAGTTATAGAATATATGGGTAATCAATTATCTGAATTAACTAGTGAATATAATCAAATAGTAACTGATTTTAATACTATTTCTAAAGATATAAAAGATACATCTGGTACTATAAATTCTTTGAATTATAATCGGTCTAGTGTACTAGATTTAATTAAAAGACAAAAAGAATTTAATGAATATTCAAATAGATTAGAAGAAATAAAAATTAATATTAAACAATGTGAAGAAGATTATCAAAAATATATAGAATACTTTGATGAATTCGAAGCTACTAAAAAGAAATTAGATTCCCTATTAAATGAACAAATGCCTTATTTAACCAAAAATATAAATGATTATAAATATAAATTAGTATTATATAATGACTATGTAAGAGATTATGATAAATATTCTAAGGAATACGATAAAATAGAAACTATAAAATATTATTGTTCTCCAACTACGGGAATTCAAACCATATATATGGAAATGTATATGAATAATATTATAGGAATTTCTAATCAATTGTTATCAATGTTTTTTGGTGGTAACTTTGTATTACAACCATTTGTTATAAATGAAAAAGAATTTAGAATGCCAGTATTAGGTTCTGGTATATTAAATGATGATATATCGTCTATGAGTACTAGTCAAATATCAATGATATCTATGATTATTAGTTTTGCATTGTTAAGTAGATCTTCAAATATATATAATATTATTAAGATGGATGAATTAGAAGGTGGTCTTGATACATCTAATAGATTAGCATTTTTTGATGTATTAAGTAAATTAATGAATTATTTAAATTTCTCTCAATGTGTAATGATTTCTCATAATACTGAGTTAAATAGTAATAATATGGATATTATTATTTTAAAGAATTCAGATCCATCTATGAGTATTGAAGGTAATATTATATTCAATTTGGAGGATTACATAATAAATGACGTCAATATCTGATAGAGAATTTATAGTTATATTAGTAATATATATAATTGCATATAAATTATTAACTATAGTTACACAGTCTGAAATAGATATTATTCATGAAAATCGTAAAAGTTTTAGTTCAAGAGTCAAAAAAAGTACATATTCTAAAATTAAAGATATATTAGTATTTATATATTCAATCATAGCTTTGATTTTAAATGTAACGGCAAGAATATTAATGCTTAGTTCATTTATAAAAATATGCTATATTTTTATAAAACAAAAATAAATTATTAGAGAGCTTTATGCTCTCTAATAATTATATTTAATATGTAATAAAGAAAGGATTCCTTATGAATGTAACTCCTATTATTTATATATCATTAACTGTATCTTTGTTAATGTATTTAATGTTTTTAGTATTCACGGTAGACTGTATAATAAGAATTTATAAAAAATATAAATCATGGTCACAAAATACTTTTGAAACATTTGTAATGTCTTCTTTAATTTTTATTTTAGTATCATTAAATATATTATTTACATACTACTGTTATGATATATTTAGATCAATTTTAACTAACTAAATAGATTACAATAAATTAATCTATTATTTTAAATTGGAGTTGAATTATGGTGTTTAGTAGTATTACTGGGTATGAATTTGCAATAGCTTTTTTAAGTATACTAATATATTTAATTTCGTGTGCATTTTTATTAATTCTTGTTACAGGAATGCTAATGGCAATTTGTGATAAACTCGGAATTGAACGAAATAATAATGGAACCTCGTTTTTATGTATTTTAGTTTCCGTTTTATGTATAGTAGTACTAACAATAGTAGTAGTATCAATGATATAAAAAGGTCACCATTTATAAATGGTGACCTTTTAAATATTCTTAAAATTCATCAGCAGCTGCTATACCTACAACTTTTAATTTATAAGTTTGATTTAAAGAAGCATTTCTTGCAATACCATGTCTAATATCAATATTAGTACCATTTAATACAAAATCATTTGGTACTGGTAAATTGGGTACTGGTTCACCTGTTAAAGTATTAATGTTTTCAAACCATCTATTGTGTGATGATTGATCGTATACTACAACAGTTTCAATATTAGGATTAGTTCCTTGAATCATTGCATTTTGTTCTGGTGTAAGATTTCTTAAATAATTTTCATATCCAGCATCTACATTTTGAATTACTGGAGTACCATTCATACTAATTACATCTACAGTATTATGCATTGTATTATTTATATATTGTGGTGGCATATTCATTTGTTGTGCTGCTACTGGAGTCATAGATCCAACTGGAGCATTTACATATGCATTATACATATCCATCAAAATTTTATCATCAGAATCTCTTTCGTTAATCTTAAGCTGAGATTGTTTCTTTAATTCGAGATTATTAGCATCATTAATCATACCTCTAAGTTCTCTTATTGCAGAAACTTTACTTGAAATAGTTCCAGTTAAAGCGCCAGTTAAATTAGCGATATAAAGATATTTAGATTTAAGCGTCCTGCTTGAACGTACTTCATTAATATCTGCATTAATTCTTGCAGCTAAATCGTCTAATTCGGTAATTGCTTTATTGATCATTCCAGCAGGAACCATATAAGTTTCTAAATAGGTCATATCCGAATTTAAAGGAGATCTATTTCTAACTTGTGGACCTGGTTCTTTTGGTTTAGATTTTGGTCTACCTGGACCTTTTTTAGGTTCTTCAATTTCAATTGGATTTATATTATTTTCCGGTACAGCTTTTAATTCTGTTAAACTACGAAATATAGATTTATTTTCTTCAGCCATGTATTTAAAGCCTCACTTTCTTATAAGTTTATATTAATCTTCTGTTGAAGAGTTAAATATTTACTTAAAATAAAACTTTGATTTAAATATAAAAGAAAGAAAAAGGAGAAAAATATTATGGAATTTGAACAATTAATACCTGGATATCCAAAAGGGTCAGATATTACACTTATGGATTGTGTATATCATTTTCCTTATGTATATGAAAATCCAAAAAATGCTAAATATAATATTTATAAACCAGATACAATGGTTATTTTATTTAAAGATAATAAAACAAATGAAAAGAAAATTCATATTATTAAAAAACCAAAATATGTTTATTATTTTAGACAAGAAGATCCTGGTTATCCGATGTTTTTTGAAAACAAAGATAATCTTACTGAAATAAAATGTTATTATAAAGATTTAGAAAAATCTATTGCAACAACTTTAGGTAGATCTGAAGAATACGAAAATAATATAGCAAATAGAGATTTTAAAGCAAACAAAGATTTTCATAAAGATAGAAGAATATTTGGTTCTGATATAAATATAAATGATTTTTATAGATCTAGATTTGCTGAGCAATATACAAATAGAGAAACTCATATATCTAGAGCCTTCATAGATATTGAAACTGATAATAGTTTTATAGGTGGAGAATTTCCTACCGAAGGGAATTGTCCAATAAGTGCAATCTCATATTTTGATTTTGATACAAAAGAAATATATACTTTGTTATTAGATATACCAAAGAATCCATTAATTAAGAAATTTATTAATGAATATAATGAAGAATCATTCAATGAAGAATATTTAGCTTTCTTAACTAACGCAGTAGGAGGCTCTGAGAAACTTAAAAAATTTAATTTAGATAAATTAAAAGTATATGTGTATATGTATACTAGAGAAATAGAATTAATTGGAGATTTATTTCATTTTATAAATATGAGAAAACCAGACTTTATTTTAGCATGGAATATGGCATTCGATATTCCATTTATAATTGATAGAATAAGAGTTCTAGGTTATCATCCGGAAGATATTATTTGTAATTATGATATTGATAATAAAAAATATTGTGAATATGTAATTGATGAATTACATAAAAATGAATTTGCAGAACGAGGAGATTATGCTGATATATCTTCTTATTCTATATATCTAGATCAAATGATTCAGTTTGCTTCTAGGAGAAAAGGAAAAATTTTTAGAAGTTATAAATTGGATGCTATTGGTGAAATAACCGCTGGTATTAAGAAATTAGACTATAGTGATTTAACCGAAGATATTTCTGAATTTGCATATTTAGATTATAAAAGATTTGTAATGTATAATATGACAGACGTTTTAGTTCAGTATTGTATTGAATTTAAAACAGATGATATTCCATATTTGTATAGTAAGGCATTAATGAATTCTACTCAATATAAAAAAGTTCATAGACAAACAGTTTATCTTGCTAATCGTGCAATAGATAGATTTAAAGAATATGGTAATTTTATAATGGGTAATAATTTAAATAAATTTAAAGAAAAGCCAGAAGGAAAATATGAAGGAGCATTCGTAGCAGATCCTACATTATACTCTGATAAAAATAAAGATAAAATAAATGGTGAAATAGTAATCAATAGATGCAGTAATGTAGATGATTTTGACTTTAAAGCACTGTATCCATCAGAAACTAGAGAACATGGTATGGCTCCAAATACATTAATTGGATATATTGCTATGCCAAGAAAAATATATGATAATGAAAATAGTATTCATAATCCTAAATATACAAGATCTGGTCAATTTATAGAAGATTTTATTTCAGACAATCCTATATTGTTTGGTTATAGATGGTTTAAATTGGCTAATACCATTCAAATGTTTAAAGATATAATAGAATATTTTAATACTAAAGAAATACCATTTTATCCTATATATAATTTCTTAGATAATAAAATTACACCTATAAGTATATATGAAGAAAATGCTAAAATAAATGTAGTTACTGTATTATCAGATCAATCAGAAAAATTAATGAATAAAGAAGTATCAAAACTTACAGATGAACAAAAGAAAATATTAAAATTAGGAGTATAAAATTATCATGAATTATATGATATATCCAGACATATCATCATTTGAAGAACTAATAAAAATAAATAAAATATTAAAATCTAATCTTATTATTTATAATTCAAATAATAACGAGATATTTGGATTTTCTCAAGATTTTAATGATGCGAATGTATTAAAAATTTTAAAAAGTGAAGTAGAAATTGATGGATTTAAATTCTTTGATACACATAGGATTGTATGTGATTTACCAAATATAGCAATATTATCAAAAGATTTAAATGCCATATATAAAGATTACAAAAATACTGGTAATATAATGCCCATAGGTTTAGATATATATAATTTATCATGGTCTAAACCTATGGTATTTAGAATAGGATGTAATACTGAAGAAAGATTATGTTATGATGTATTTTCATATGTAAATATAAAAGATAAAATTATAAATGAAATTAAGTTATGTAAATATAAAAGAAATTATAATACCATTAAAAATATAGATAATATTTATGAGTTTGAAATTGCTTTAAACGCTAAAGCTGAAGAAGGAATTAAAATAGTTCATTATGACAATGAATTATTTTATATAGTTCCAAATGTTATAAATAAATTATCAAGTGATACAATAGATTTAAATATATATTATTCAAATTTCAGTAAAATATTGGAATTTGTAATATACAAAAAGAATTATATATTAAGCATTATATACCGTATGATTGATACTAAATTACTCCGATAACATCAGGGTAATATCACTTTAATAACCTTGATAAAAGGAGGAATTAGTTCAATGGCTGATAAAAATATTAATTCTTTAATTGATAAAATAAATCAATCAAAAGAATCTTTATACTCAAGTATTTATTATAATGATGACTTGGCTTCTCAGCAAATCAAAAGACTGAGAAACCAAGTCAACGATATTATTGATAGAATCAGTAATAATAATATAAATAATACTGGTTATAATAATATTTCTGTATTATATACTAAACTTTTTAATATTAATAAGAATAACGATAAAAACCTTATAGAAAATATTAATAAAGCATTATCTGATAGAAATAATATGAATAATATCCTATCAGTATATACGCAGAATTCATTAGTAAGAGAATTAGATAGAGAAATAGACATGGTATGTAAATACATGCCAAAATTAGATGATGCTTTAGATACCAGAAGAGAACATGTATTATCTGCAGATCATTTTTCTAAAAATACTATTGTTATTAAATCTACAAATACATCAGATTTAGATAGTTATTCTTCATCTATTCAATCTAATATAGAAACTTTAAAAGAAAAATATAATTTAGAAGAATTTTTAGATACTAAAGTTTATAGACCTACAGATAAATATGGAGAAGCATTCATCTATATCGTACCATATAAAAGAGCTATAGAAACTTTATTAAAGATGCAGAATCCAAATGGAAGTCTTAATAATACTAATCCAGATTATATGCCTCCTACCAATATGGTTGAATCATTTGATTTAATAGAATCAATTATTGAAAATGATACTATTCAAATGGATACATCACAAATAATTCAAGAGGCTACATCAGACTTTAATAAGTTAGCAGAAACCATGAAATATTCTGAAGCTATTAAAGATTTTGAGCTTGGAACTATTAGAGATTCTGGTAATATTAAGATTGAAATAAACAAAAGTAAAATTATTAAATCTGCTATTCAAGAAAGATTTAATACTGAAAAAATAATGAATGAAAATGCATCTTTATTTTTTAATGAAAAAGCAGATGATGAAAATAGTATATTTAATAAAAAAGCATTAGATAAATTTACACAAGCCACAAAAGATCCAAACTCATTATCTTCTGATGGGGTTACTTTATTAAATAAAGAAAATGTTAAGAGTGGTAGTATAAAGATACCTGGGTGTATTGTTAAAGATCTTGAACATGAAATGGTCAAGCCATTATACATTGATAACACATGTTTAGGATATTTCTATATTGAATGTGATAAAAAGATTTCGCTTGAACAAACTACATATTCATCTACATTAGGTGGTATTAGACCAGGTAATGCTTATAAAACTGGATATGATATTTATAGAAATTCTTCTAATGAATATATTGCTATTAAGAATATAGCAAATGAAATTTCTAAAAAAATAACAGCAAACTTTATTAATGCTAATCAAGATTTATCAAAAGAAATTTATTCTATTCTTAAATACAATAGTTCTGTAGATGCTACTGGTAAAATTACAAAAATGAGAATTACATTTATTCCACCAGAAGATATAGAACATTGTTATTTTGAACTTAATCCTGAAACTAAACGTGGTGTTTCTGGATTATTAAGATCATTATTACCAGCTAAACTTTTTGCTTGTTTATATATTTCAAATGTATTATTACAACTTACTAGAGGATTTGATAAGAGAGTATATTATGTAAGACAAACAGTAGATACAAATATAGCTGGAACTCTTATGAACGTAATTAATCAAATTCAAAGATCTAATTTTAATATGAGACAAATTGAATCTATGTCTAACGTTTTAAATATGGTTGGTAGATTTAATGATTTAGTAATTCCTAGATCGGCATCTGGTGAAGCTCCTGTAGATTTTGAAGTAATTCAGGGACAGCAAGTAGATATTAAAAATGATTTAATGAACATGCTTGAAGAAATGGCTGTAAATGCTACAGATGTACCATTTGAAGTTACTCAATCCAGACAACAGGTAGACTATGCTACACATTTAACTATGACTAATACTAAATTCTTACAGAAAATTTATAATAGACAGGGTAAAACCCAGAAAATATTTTCTAGAATAGTATCTAAAATATATAATTATGAATATAATTTAGACACAGATAAACATGATTCTATTACTGTTCAACTACCTCCACCTATATATTTAAATGCACAAAATAGTGGTCAGATAGTAGATGCAGTAAATGGATTAACTGCTAATGTTGCTGGTGCATTTGTAGATGATCAAAATGAAGCAGATTTAATGAATGAATTAAGACGTCAATTACAACAAGATATGATTAGTTCATTATTCCCACCAGGATTTATAGAAAAATGTATGGTTAGAGCTAAATTAGAATTAGCAAAAAAGAATCCATCTGATGAAAATATGTAAACAAAATAATTCCAGAGTACAGATAACTGTACTCTGGAAT
>CAMKNB010000034.1 GCA_946414095.1 uncultured Mycoplasmatota bacterium | reverse complement strand
TGAACAAAATCAAAATACAGAACAAAATACTAGTAATTCATTTTTCAGGGTACAAGTAGATTAACCACAAGTACAACAAACTACAGTTGATAACCCTACTAATATTGAACCGCAATTGTCAAATATACCTTATCAGCAAATAATTTATGAAAAACCAAAAAAGAAGGGAAAATTTTAAAAAATACAGTTTTCCCACATATTATAGAGAATATGATGATGAATTAGGATTAAAAATATATTATAAAAAAAAATTCTAGCAACCATTATAACTACTATATTAATATTGACCCAAATGATGATTTAGCATTAGTAGATATATATTATCCCAAAACATTTATTGAAATTTCAGAAAATTTAGAAGCAGATACTAAGGTTATACATGATACGCTTGTTAAAACATTTAAAAAGCAAAATTTAAAATGGAAAAGAACTGATTTTTATAAATCTATACAAAAAGTTCTAGCTATGACTACATCGATATTAGTTGATGTAGTTTTTAGTTTTTCAATTTTATAATGTGCTTAGTGTTCTTTCAATTGCGTATATATCATAAAATGCTGTAATTAAAGCAATAAAAAATGAACCTCTTTCGAGGCTATTCAGTGTATTCTGGAAGCATTCTTTTTACTTATTTTCGTAATTTTTTATTCAATGCTTTTATATGCATAAAAGTCATAAAGTTTTTAAATGATTAATTATAGTTATTAATCAAGATTTTATTATACTTTAGTCATAATCAAAAGATAAATATATTTACTATAACTAAGTAAAATTAAAAAATATATTTTTTTAATCATAATTATGTTATAATAAAATTGGTATACTATGGATAACTATAATGAAAGGAGATGATGAAATATGAAAAAAATATTTAAATTGTTTTTTTGCATATTTTTTTGTATTCTTTCGTTATTAATAAAAAATGATAAAGTATATGCTTATTTTTCTGATTCATATGTTGCATCTAATGGTTTTCTAGTTGCACCTACATATACTGATACTTTTATAACAAATTATAGAGATTCTAATGGAGTAATAACTGAGCTTGGAAGGGAAACAAAAAAATATTTTGAAAATAAAATTGTTACTATTGATAGTCCAAGTAATGTTAATTTAGCTGGATTGGAAATTGATACAATTACTGTAAATGGAAGTGGAAATTATAATATTGGTGACACGTTTACTCAACTACCAAGTAACATGACTATAGTATATACATATAAAGATGCAATATACTCTGTTACATATGGTGGAGATACAACAAATTATACGTATAGTAATGCGAATTTGAATGTTAATTATAATGATAGTTATACTACAACAATAACTCCTGTAACAGGAAGAGAAATTGATACTGTTACAGTAACTATGGGTGGAGTAGATATAACAAGTATGTATAATACAAGTAATAGAACACTTACAGTCAGTCAAGTGACAGGAAACATAGTTATAGATGTAACTACTAAAGTAAAAGTATATTCAATAACTTATTCCGGAAGCAATTTCACGCATTCTAATAATGCTACTACTGTTAATCATGGCGATTCGTTTTCTACAAATTTATCAGGATCTGGAACAAGCTCAATTACTAGTGTTACTGTAACAATGGGTGGAGTTGATATTACATCTTCAGCAGTTAATAATAATAATAGTGTAAACATAAGTAATGTAACTGGTGATATTAGAATTTCTGTTACAACTCAAACTTGTTTAGTAGAAGGAACTAAAATAACCTTATATGATGGTTCTACTAAAAATATTGAAGATATTAGATATAATGATTTGTTAAAAGTATGGAATCATGATTTAGGAAAATATGATTATGAATATGCTGGATGGGTTGAACAACAAGGAATTGCAAATAGCTATACTAAGGTGACATTTTCAGATGGATCAGTACTAAAAATAGTAGGTGGACATAGTGTATTTAGTAAAAGATTAAATAAGTATGTTGATATTACATCTGGAGCATTAAATATTGGTGATGAAGTTGTAAAATTGAGTAATGGTATAGAATATGTAAGCATTACAAATATTGAAACAATTAATGAAGAAGTTAAATATTATCATGTTATTTCTACAAGATACTTTAACCTAATTGCTAATAATATATTAACTACTTACGAAATATTTGATAATATATCTAACTTTATGGATTTTGGTGAAAACCTAAAATGGCAAAATACTGAAATAGTAAGAAGTGATATGTATACATATAATGATTTTACTTATTTACCAAAATATATCTATAAAGCATTTAGATTAGAAGAAACAAAATATTTAGTAAATAGTGGATTAGTTTCACCAGATGAATTTGATTTCTTATTTAGTTTATTCTTAACAGATGATAATAAAATGATAAAGCCACCAGTGAATAATAATGGAACTAGATTATGGATGGTAACTACTAGTGATGATAGTGATTTATCAAATACAAATCATCAATTAGAGGAAGGAACAATTTATACAGTACCAACACCTAATAACGAAGAAGGATTTGTTAATTGGTATAATTCAAGTGATAATAAGTATTATAATCCTGGAGATACAATTGAAGTTTATGGTGGAATGCATTTAACTGCTATATATGAATAAAGCGTAATATACGCTTTATTTTTTATTGTAATTGATAAAATTAAAATGATATAATAATAACATATTAGGATGTGATGATATGAAAAAAGTCAAATATTTAATTCTAATTGTTGTATTTTTAATATTATCAATTATTTCTGGTATATATGCATATGAAAGTTATGAAATTGCAATAGTTGAAAATAACATTGTATCAGGGGCTGTTAATATTGAAATAAGAGAATATATTGAAGATTCAGATGGACAAGAAGTTGAGATAAATTCTTTAAATAAAAAAGTTAAACCTAAAGAAAATATACCATTTATAGTTAGGGTTTATAATAAGGGAATTCGTTCATATTTAAGAATAAAATATGAATATGAAAATGCAACTTTCTATGAAAATGATATTAATATTGATGATAATGATTGGGTAAAAAAAGGTGAATACTATTATTATAAAAAGATACTAGATGAAAGTGCTTATGTAGAACTTTTTGATAAATATACAACTCCATCTAATATAAAGAGTAATTATAATTTTATTATTACTGCTGAAGCAGTTCAAGCGGAATACTTTAACGTAGATTTTGACTCTAATAAGCCTTGGGGTGATTTTGTTGTTGAAGATGCTATTGATGATAACTATGATATATCAACAATAAGTGTCTCAAATGATACAATAATTGATTACAAGGATGATGGAAATAATTATTTGGAAATTCCTCAAAATTTCATGGCAAGTGTTTATCTTTTAAGACCAGGTGATAAAATATCTGATTACGTAGTAGTAAATAATAGTTCTAATAAAATAATAGAGATTTTTATGAAAAATATTAACTTATCGCCTAAATTAAATGAAAACTATAAATATTTAAATTTAAAAGTATATGATGAAGCAAATAATATTTTATATAATGGTATGATATTGCAAGATAGACTTACTTCTATAGGAAAATATAATCCTGGAACAACAAATAAACTAAAATTTGAAGTTGAATTTTTGGAAGAAAATATGAATGTAACATCAATTAAAGATTATAAAATTGGTTGGAAGTATTATTTAAGCGAAGTAGAAGAAGATACAAGCATAATAGATATTATTAATCCAAAAACAGGTGATGGAATATTCTTTTGGATTGCTACTTTTGTTTCATCTTTATGTATGCTAATAATTTTGATAAAAAAAATAATTATGTTTAATAAAAATATTGATTAATTCTTGTTAATATAGTATTATTAATATATAGAATGGAGGAAGATATAATGAATAAGAAAAAAGCGTTAATAGCAGCATTTGTTTTAGCTTTAGTTTTATCTATTGGAGGTGTGTTAGCTTATTTTTCTGACTCAGATACTAAAACAAACACTTTTACAGTAGGAAATGTAAGTATTCAACTTACAGAACCAACTTGGGATTCAACTGGATCAACTGCAGCTCAAACAGTTTTGCCAAATCAAATGATTGATAAAGACCCATCTATTAATAATAATGGTCATAATGCGGCATATGTATTTATTAAAGTATCAATTCCAAAAACAACAGTAGTAATAGAAGCACAAGATGGTTCAGGTAGTACAAGTTCAACTCAAGAATTATTTAGTTTAATTAATTCTTCAAATACAGTTGGTGTTAATTCTGGTTGGGAATTAGTTAGTTCAGATACTACAGGAGCTAATACAAATGAGTATATTTATTCATATTCAAGCAGTGGTACAATGACATCACTTGCTGCAGGTTCTTCAACAACAAATCCATTATTTAACAAAATTCAATTTGCCAATGCTCAAGAAGGTTGGGGTATTGAAAGTACAAGTTATAATGTGGTTGTAACTGGGTATGCAATTCAAACAGAAAATCTTACTGCAAATAGCGTAACTACTAATACTGCTGTATGGAATGTATTAAATGCTAATGCAATACATCAACAACCATAATTAATTACAATTAAGAAGGAAGACAAAGACTATGAAAAAATTTATTAACGTTATAGCTAAAATGATAGATATTATATTAACATTAATAATTATAATTGGATTAGCCTTTTCTTTTTTTTATGTTATTAAAATTGAACCATTTGTAGTTTTATCAGGTTCTATGGAACCAAATCTTCATGTTGGTAGTTTAAGTTTTATAAATAAGAATTATAAGTATGAGAATGTTAAAAAGGATGATATTATAGCGTTTAAAACAGATTCTGGGGTATTAGTTGCTCATAGAGTTTATGCTATAGAGAATAATGAGCTTATAACTAAAGGCGATGCAAATGAACAAATAGATGTATCGAATGTTACTAAACTAAATTATATAGGACGAAATGTATTTAACATACCATATGTTGGTTATGCAGTCAGATGGATTCAAACTAAAAAAGGTAAAATTATATTAGGAACTTTTATTGCTTGTTTAATAGTATCTGCATTTTTCTTTGGAGATAATGGTAAAGAAAAGAAAAAAACAAATAGAAAAAAGAAGGATGATTTAAAAGATAACCTTAAACAGGAAAATTTCGATAACATAAAAGAAGAATAGATAATAAATATATAATATTTATATAATGAAGGAAATAAATAATGAAAAAATATCTATTATAGCTTTATACAATTATTGCTATTTTATTTATTAGAGTGCTGTGTAGTAGATGTGGTTCAAATAATCAAAATGATAGTAATAGAGAATCTAATACTGAAAAAGTAAAAGAAAGCAGTATAGTTCAAGTGGAGTAAATCTAGGTTATGTAATAGTACTAGATAATAAAGGTAATTATATTGTAAAAGGTCCGATTAATAATCCAAATGGAATGAGATATTGTGTTTTACCAGAAGAATATGCTACAATTTTTTTAATCTACATATAAATCGATTTTATTCGATTTATATTTTTTTAATATATTTGTCCATAAGTAGTCTTCTATAATTCTTGTCTTTTTAGGATGAGTTAAAAACCTTAAACTTAATTCCACATGATTTTCATTTACTTTTGTATATATAATTGGATCTAAATGATTATAGTATAGTCTATAATCAACTGTTGCTTGTTTTATTTCCTTTTTCATTTTTTTTGGTATTTCAGTTACTGTTTCATTAGAATTAATTATTTTTAATATTTCTTTTTTATTTTTTTCTAGGTCTGCATCTATTTTTATTCTAATTATTATTTCATCCCAAATATATTTAAATGCTGTATTATAGTTTTTTAGTGTTTTAGAAAAAACATAAGAGTTTGGTATATTGATTATTAAACCGCTACTTTGTTCTCCTTTAATTCTATCTCCAACTTCTAATATTTTAAATGATAAGTTATTAATTAAGACTACATCACCTGTTATTCCATCAATGCTTATTCTATCCTCTAATTTAAATGGTTTTTTAGTTTTTATATAAAAACCAGCAAATAAGTTTAATATAATATCTCTAATAGCTATTGTTATTCCAGCAGAAATAAAAGATATTATTGTCATTACATTTTTTAAATATGGTAGCCATAATAGAAATATTATTACTATGCAAAATAAGTTTAATATTATATTTAATCCTTGATGAAACATAAATCTTGTTTTACTTCTTTTTATCCATTTAGTTGTTATTAAAATAATAATATAATTAAGTGCTTTAAAAATTGCATATGTTAATAAAGATCTTCCTGTTATTATCAAATATTTACTATAATCTGATGCTAATATGTAATCAATAACTTTCATATTCATTCACCTCGCGAAACACCATAGTATCATAAATTAAAATAAAATACAATTAAAAAATATAGTTTATATATCAATTAATAATAAATTCATCTGAGTATTTTGTAATAGAGAAACAAATTTATGTAAAAAAGGTTAAGGCTGCTGAACAAGAATTATATTTGCTATAATACTTATGTAAGGAGTGCATATGAAGAGATTATTAATAATTAATTTAATAATAATTAGTTGCTTATTTTTATCAGGTTGTGAAGATAAAGAAGAAAAAGTATATAAGGAGAGTATATTCAGTGAAATAAAATATTTGATTCCTGATACTTTTAAAAAAGATGATGATTATATATATACTAGATATTAGAATTATAAAGATGATGATATTTACTGTAATGTTAATATTCATTCATATGAAAAGAAATATTATGATTAGGATAGAGAAATATGGTTTAAAGATCAAATCAGAGTTAATTTGAATGATAGAGTATCTGAATTAGAAGAAAACGATATTCAAAATAATAATGCATTATTTATTGAAGTAGATAAGAGTGATAATAAGACAGTTGATTATTATTATGGATTTGTGTCTAAAAATTATTACTATATTAGATATAAATATGGATATGGAAATGAACAAACTAATAATGAAGATGTAATAGATGAAGAATAGGTATGAAAATGAAAAAGACAAATTATTATTCTAATTATAATTATTATCTTTAATTGGAACAACTTTAATTAGTAATGAATTTACTAATAAATATATAAAAATCGAATAATAATAGTTATTTTTTATATGCAAAAAAAATGTTAAAAATATATGATGTTAATTGAAAATAGAAAAAATGTATTATATAATTATTATGAAAGATTGTAAAATAAGGAGATAATATTATGGAAAGAGATAGAGGATTTAAGATAGTTGCATTAATAGCTCTAATAATTGCTATTGCTGGGTTATCTTTTGGTTATGCTGCATGGTCAACAACTTTAACTATATCTGGAAGTGCAAAAATTAATCCTGCTACTTGGGATGTACATTTTGCATATAAGTCAGGTTCATCGCTAACACCAACTATAATTGGGAATGCTTCTTCAACTGGTGCTACATTAACATCTACATCAGTAAGTGGATTTGATATTACTTTAAAAGCTCCAGGAGATTCAGTTACATATAACTGGTTAGTTAAAAATGAGGGTGGACTTGATGCAAAATTAAAAACATATAATTTTGGATCAATATCTTGTGCACCTGCTACTGGTAGTACTGCTACTCAAACACAGGCAACTGCTGTATGTAATGATTTAACTTATTCATTAACATATGCTGATGGTAGTGCAATTTCTGTTGGTGATGTTTTGGTTAAAAATACTGGTAGTAAGGAATTAAAAATGACACTTCTATGGAAAAGTACAAGTACTGCAACACCACCTGACGATATTAAAGTAACAGTTTCAACTACAACAATGATTTATGAACAAGATTAGGTAATATAATGAAGAAGAGTTATGTTTATGCAACAATAATGTTGTCATTATCATGCTGTTTTTTCTTTTTAACTAGTTTTATATTTAAGAGTATTAATAAATATGAAATTATTGGAGTTTTACTATTATTGATAGTTTTAACATATATATTTTTAGGTCTTGATAGAAGTAAGAAAAGATTTGAAAAAGATATAATATTAATTATTCTAATTAGTTCAATTTCTTATTATGTAATTACTTATTTAAGTGGTCTATTTTTTGGATTTAATTATAATGTATATAGTTTAAAAATAATTAACATACTAAAAAATATATTTCCTGTAATTGTTACTATAGTTATCAGTGAAGTATGTAGATTTATGATAAATACTAAAATTAAAGAAAATAGATATATATTGGTATTATCATTTATAACTTTTTTCTTAGTGGATACATGTTTAATATTTAGTAAAATAGATTTTAGCAATATTTCAAATCATATTGATGAAATAAGTTTATATGTAATACCTAGTATTAGTAAAAATATATTGTTAACTTATTTGACAACAAAAGTTAATTATAAAACTCAAATAACTTATAGATTAATTAATGAAATACCTATTTATATGGTACCTATTGTTCCTAATTTGGGACCATATTTACAAGCTGTATGTGAGTTAACACTTCCTGTTATAATATTAATATTTGTTAATAACTTTTATAAAAAGTTACCAATGAATAAAGAAAAAATAAAAAATAAAAAGAATTATAAAATAATGTATATTATTACATTTATATTTTTAGGAATAGTTGTTTCATTTACAAGTGGATTATTTAAACATCAAGCAATAGTAATTGCCAGTGGAAGTATGGAACCTTGCTTATATAGGGGAGATGTAGTAATAGTTGAAAAATTAAATAGTGAAGAAATTAAAGATTTAAATACTGATGATATATTAGTATTTAGAAGAGATAATAAAATAGTAGTTCATAGGATTTATAAAAAATATGAATCATCTAAAGAAGTATTTTTTGAAACAAAAGGGGACAATAATGATAATCCTGATGGATATTTAATAGAAATAGATGAAGTGTTAGGTACTACTAATGTTAAAATAAAATATATTGGTTTACCTACAGTATTATTATATGATTTATTTAGTGATTAAAATGGAAGAAGGATAAAAAGATGCTTAGTAAAATGGCAAATAATAGTACAATTAAAAAACTAATAATATTATTAGTTGTTTTTGCTTTATTATTTGGTGTTTCTACTAAGTATTTTTTTAAAACTTTTATAAATGATTCAGATGAAACAATAAAATATAAAGAAAATAGTATAATAACATATATAGTAAAACTTAAAGAAAATGATTATTATGAGACTAATAGATTACCACAAGGAATGAATTATATTGCAAATTTAATAGATGAAATAGAATTAACATATGATTATATGTTTTCAACTTCTGAATTAGTTAAATATGATATGAGTTATTCGATTGAAGCTATTACAAGAGTATATAGTGAAGATAAAAAAAATATATTATATGAAAAGAAAGAAACTTTGTTAGAACCTGTTAAAGTTTCAAGAAATGAAATAGCAGATTATAATTTTAAACAAGATATCAACATTGACTATAATCATTATAATGACTTTGTAAAAGGATTTAAATCTTTATATGGTTTATCATCTGATAGTGACTTATCAATCATATTAAGAGTTGAAAGTATTGGAAGCAATGATAAATTTCAAAATCCAATAGAATTAGATAGTGAGTCTATTATTAAAATTCCTTTATCTGAAAGAACAATAAATATATCTTTTGATAATGATAATATATCTAATGATGGAATTATTACTGAAAAAAGATTATTTAATAAAGACTCAATTTTTAGTTTGATAATTTTTATTGTTACATTTATTTGTTCAATAGTTGTTATAGTATTTGTGTTTAAAATCTTTTTATCAATATTAAAGGGAAGAAGTAAATATGATATAATGTTATCTAGAATACTAAAAGAAAATGATAGTATTATTGCTAATGTACAAAATAGTGTTAATTTATCTAATTATCAAGTAATTAATATTTCTTCTTTTGAAGAATTAAGAGATGTACATGATAATATTGGTTCTCCAATATTATTTAGTGAAACTATTGTTGGTAAAGTATCTTTGTTCTATATAATAAATGATAATATTATGTATAAGTATTTATTAAATATTGATGATTTAGAAAAAAAAGAAATAGTAAAAACAAATGGAGGCGTTAATGAAGAGGAGAAAAACAATCAATGACTTTTTTAATATAACTCCAATTGTTTTTTTGTTTGCAGCAGTTGTTGTTGTTTTTTCTTTGGGATATTCTGCATTTTCATCTAGTTTTGCTATTGATGGTGGAGCATATGTTAGACCAATCAGTGATGTTAGAATTACTAATATTGCATTAAATAGTTCAACTAATGGAGGAACTTTAAATGATGATTTAGAATTTAGTACGCATTCTTTTTATTTAAATGGGACTGTTCCAGCAGCTCTATATTCATATGGAAGTTTAATCGCAGATATTACTATTACTAATTTATCTTCTACAGGTGTATACGTAACTAGCTTTGAGAGTGACTCTTTTTCAAATGATTTTATGCATTATGAACTAAGAAATTTAACAGTTAATGAAACATATATACCAGCTGCTTCTGAACATACTTTTCAAGTTGTAATTTCTTATAATAGAGAATTAATTACAAACATATTGGGTTTACTTGGTGATATAGCATCATACTTAACATCTAATAATTTAACAAATATAACTTCACAGTTTACCGTTGGATGGAGTTATGTTCCTAATCATAATTTAACAATTATATCTTCTGAAAGTGATGCTTTAATTGTTATTGAACAAAATGGAAATGTAATTGCTAGTGGAACTGGAAATTATTCTGGTTCAGTAGAAGAAAATGCAACTATTACATGGAAAGTTACAAAAACTGGTTATGTTCCACAAAGCGGTACTGTTGTTATGGATTCTGATAAAACAATTAATGTTACTATGCAACTTGCTGATGTCTATAATTTAACTATTAATCCAACACCATCTGATGCAATTGTTATTATAAAAGAAGGGGATAATATTTTAAAAAATGCTCAAGGACAACAAACTGTGCAGGTTTTTAATGGACATACAATATCATATATAGTTAAAAAAGCTGAATATGAAACTAAATATGGTACATTTACAATAAATTCAGATAATGCAAGTATTGATGTTACGCTTAATACTGCAACTCCATTTGAAGGAACGTTTAGTAATACAGATAGTTTGACTCCTGTAATAGTTTCTCAAGAAATATATAAAACTGGTTATTATTTAGTTGAATTATGGGGAGGAAATGGAGGAAGAGGAAATTTAAATCTAACAACTGGTCTTGCAGGGACTGGAGGATATGTCTATGGTATTGTACACTTAAATTATGAAGATAATATATACATCACTGTAGGAGGAAATGGTGCATCTGCAGGTAGTAATTTAGTTGTAACTGATGCCTCACAACCTGGAGGTGCAAATGGTGGAGGACTTTCTTCTGGAGGTGGAACTGGAGGGGGAGGTTATTCTGCATTTGGTGTAAATATATCTTCCATGTCATTAGCTGATTTAAATGATAATAAAATATTATTGATTGCTGGAGGAGCAGGAGGTGGTGGAGTCCGTGCTGTCACTGCAATTGCTGGTAATGGTGGTAACGGAGGAAACATTACATCTTCCACAACAACTTCATATGATAATGGCACAATATATAATGGCGAAGATGGTACAACAACAATTTACTGTACTAACTTTCCAGCACTTGGTGGATCAAATATAGGAGGAACCAATAGTGGAGTTCCAACAGGATCTGGTTCTTTATTCACTGGAGGGCCTGCCATATACCTTGGTGGTGGAGGTGGAGCTGGATTCTACGGAGGAGCAGGAGGCGGAAGTCAAAAAGCAACTATTATTAATCTTTATGCTGGTTCTGGTGGAGGAGGGGGCTCTTCATATGTTAATCAAAATGTAATAAATGCTTCAGCTTATTCCTCTAATCTTGTTGGAACAAATCCAAGCACAACAGGTGGATCAGCAATAGTAAAGTATATAGGCAATACTTTAAATTAGTATAAAATCTTGTTTGTTATTAAAAAATTATTACTTTTGTAATAATTTTTTTGTTAAATTCAATTGTGATTCTAGTGGTAATTGCGAACTATGGAGAATAGTTGGTGTAATGAATGGAGTTGATTCAAATCCAGTATTAAAATTAGTGTTGTCTGATAATACTAAATCAGCAAAATGGCATAGTAAAAATGCTAATGATTGGGAAAGTTCAGATATATACAATACATTAAATAATACATATTTGAATTCACTAAATAGTGGTGTAATAAATAATTTTGTACTAAATGCTCAGTGGAGAATTGGTGCTCTTTCACAAGGAAATGGTGTATTGCCATCAGCACATTATACAGCAGAAAAAGCAACACTAAGTAGTGCTACTTATATTGGAATGATAAACTTTACAGATTATGCTTATGGAACAACAGGGGGTACAACTACAAGTAGAAATGAGTGTATAACTGGAACATATTCAACTAATTTATCAGATTGTTATAATAATAATTATTTATATATAACAGGTCAAAATCAATGGACTATAAATAAGAATAGTTCTGGTAAATCTGTAATATATATAACAAATGCTGGTATAATGCAAAAACAAAATCCAACAAGTTCTTATCGTTATAGACCAACTGTATACTTGAAGAGCAATGTTAAAATTAACACAGAGAGTGGTGATGGTTCTTCTGGAAATCCATATGAATTGATTGCTGGAAATTAAATAAAGAATTGTTTTAACAATTCTTTTTATATGATAAAATATTATTATGATAAATGAAGATATATTAAATATGATTAAAATATATAATACATATGAGGTTGATTGGATGGGAGATAAGATTAATTCTCCATCAGATTTAACACGTCATCATATTGTCAAAAAAGAAAAAAATGGTGCTGATGATATTAGCAATTATGCATTATTAACAACTTCTTCACATCATTTTATTCATTATTTAGAAATTCATTATAATAAAGAATATAATCAAATTAATAATTTAATGTTAGAATTAAATAAAACCAATACACCACCTAGTAGGGAATATTATGAAAGTATTATGCCTATTATAAAAAGAGTAAGAAAAAGTATAAAGAATAATAAAAGAAAAAGAAAATAAAAAAATTCATAAAATGAATTTTTTATTTTTTTAAAGTTGGATTTGAAGGGAATAACATATTTAATGATTCGATATCTGGAATAATAATTGCATCTCCTACTTTTATTAAGTTTGGATCTTTAATATTATTAAAATCAGCTAATTTTTTTGTAATTTCTTCATCATCTCTACCATATTTAATCATGCATATATTACTTAAAGTGTCTCCTTCTTTAATAGTATAATAAACAAAATTATTAACTTTTGGTAATTTAATTTCATCCCCAACTACGATTAAATTTGGATCTTTAATTCCATTATAATCTGCAATACTTTGTGCATAAATTTCACTACCATATGTTTCTAAAGCAATATCACTTAATGTATCTCCTTCTTTAATAGTATAAGATCTAGCACTCAAATCTGGATAATCACGATTACTACAAGCACTAGCGGTAATCATTACATTTAATGCAAGAACAACACTTAATAGTTTTTTATATTTTTCTTTCATTGTGTATCCCCCTTTTTAAAATCGCTTATATTATAGCATATTTTAGTGAAATAGTCAATTTATTGATAAGTTGATAATTATTTGATATACTGATTATGATAGGATGTGGTAATAGTATGTATGGTGAAGATGTTCTTCTAAGTTGGGCTAGAAGTAGTAGTAGTTATTCAGTTATTAATGCTATTAAAGATAGTAATACTACTGTTAGAGTTATTATGGAAGCTGTAAGAATCAGTAAAAATGCAGATGTACTTATTGCTGCTTTAGATAGTCCATTACTAAATGAAGAAATTTTTAGAGTAATATTTGAAAAAACAAAATTAAATACATATTATGGGCATAATTTATTGAATAAAATAATTAATCATCCAATGTTTTCAAAAGATATGTTTGATTATTATGTAAAAAATAGTATATCTAGTTATAATATAGATGCTCTTTTAAATTGTGTTTTTGCAAATGAAGAATCAGTTATAAAAATAATTAATGGTATAAATGATTCAAATAGAACTGCTATATTAAATGCTGTTTGTAATAGCACAGTTTTAAATCCAAAAATTGTAGAAATACTATTAAAACGTAGTTTATCAATCGACAATATTATTAAATTAATAGATTCACCTATAGTAAACGAAGACTTGTTAAAAGAATTATTCATTAAATATCTTTTAGTTTCTTCAGAAACAAATAGTATTAAATATGTTGTTAATCATCCTAAAATGACAAAAAGAATATTACATGAAATAGCTTCAAATTCTGAAGTGATGTCAAGTAGCTATTCAAAAACAATGATAGATAGTCCTTATTGTGATGAAGAGTTACTAAAAATAATTAGAGTTGGTAATGAGGAAACATTCAATGCAATATTAAATAATCCTAATACAACTCCTGATGTATTAATAAAATTAATTAATAGTCATGATACTTATAAATATAATAAAGAAAATATTTTAAATTTAATTAATCATAGAAGTACTGATGAAAGAGTACTAACTGAAGTATTTAGAGTAACTTCTACATTAGAAGAATTAAAAGAAAGAAAATATGATTATCAATATGATAGATATAGATTATTTGACGTAGATAGGTCACTTATAGCCGCAACTATTCTTAAACATCCACTTGTAACTGAACAACTAGAAATTGAGATTGCTAAAAAATATGGATATAATAGTGTAATATTTAATATGTTAAGTAAAAAGTCAAAAGATGTAAGAATTGCACTATATCTTAATCAAAATTATTTAAATGATAGTGTAAGAATAGATGAATTTTTTGCTATTCCTGGTTTAACTATTGGTGATGTTATTAATGGAATGGAATTTGGTAATCTTAGCTATTATAAAAAAGTAATCGAAAGCGGATTTGATAATGAAGAATTAAATTCACTTCTAGTTAGTAAACTTTGTGAAAATCCATCTAATATGAGTGAAAGAAATAAATTATTAGGTTTAATGCTTAATAGAGATTT